>JBAYOU010000317.1:0-3075 GCA_041678065.1 Parvibaculum sp.
CCTTGCCCCGGCCCATGCTAGAATTCCCACACCATGACACGAAACCCGAAAAAGACCGGCGGCCCGAAAACCATCCGCGAAACGCTTCAATCCGCCTCGCAGGATAACTCTGCTCGCGCCGAAACGGGAGAAACTGCCTTGCCCCCTCTCCCGTCACCGCGCGAGATTGAGGGCACACGAGCGAAAACGCTGACTGCTGCCATGCGCATCCTTGCGGAAAAGGGCGTCGAGGAATTGAGCCTGCGCGCCATTGCCGATAGCGCGGGGATCGGCCTCGCCTCGATCTATCACTACTTTGCGAACAAGGAAGAGCTGCTGCTTCATCTCGCCCTCACAGGCTTTCATGAACTGCGCCAGGATATCGCCCACTACCAGTCCCTGCCCGAACATGCGCCGCGCATGCGGGCAAGCGCACTCGCCTTCTTCAACTTCGTCACGAAGAAACAGGCCCTCTTTTCGCTCATGTTCGATGAACGACTGATGGCCCGGCATGAGGCATTGCGCGAGGCGGAGCGCCTGACGCTGCTGGCCTATCGCAATGCGGTGGCAGAAGATGACCGCATTTCGCCCGAACATCAGGAAAATGCGGCTCATGCAATATGGGCGATGGGGCGCGGGATAGCTGCCACCATTTCCTCTTATCCGCCCGGCACAACGCCGCCCAAGCTGGTCGAGAAGATGCTGGCAGGCGGTGCCTATCTCATCTACCGCACCGAGACGGAGTGACAGGCCACCACGCCTCGAGCACATAAATTTGAAGGATTGCGGAACAGCGTTCGAATGCATCTGATGCAGGGCAAAACCATAACCGATCCCCAGGAGAGAGAGCCCATGAACGAGCAAGTGTCCAAAGAGAGCATCGCCCGCGATGCGGCCTATGCCGCCCCGCTTGAGACACTCGATCCGGCCCAGCCTGCCCTTTTCGAGAGCGATACGGTGCTCCCCTATTTCGAGCGCCTGCGCCGCGAAGACCCCGTCCATTACACGGCAGAAAGCGAATACGGCCCCTATTGGTCGATCACGAAATACAACGACATCATGGCGGTTGATACGAACCACCAGGTATTCTCTTCCGACTTCATGAAGGGTGGCATCACCATCAGCGGCGGCCAGCAGAATATGGAGCCGCTGCCCATGTTCATCGCGATGGACCCACCTCGCCATGATGTGCAGCGCAAGGCCGTGAGCCCCGCTGTCGCCCCTTCCGCTCTCACACAGATGGCACCGCAGATTCGCGAACGTGCCGCCGGCATTCTTGATGGTCTGCCGATTGGGGAGGAGTTCGACTGGGTCGATCTCGTCTCGAAGGAACTGACCGCAATGACACTGGCGACGCTTTTCGGTGCGCCGCAGGAATATCGTCGCAAGATCACCTACTGGTCAGACGTTGTGACAGCCGTCCCGATGCCGGGTGGCCTTGTCGAAACGCTTGAAGAGAAGCTTGAGATCTTCAACGACTACAATGCTTTCTTCACCGGCCTGTGGAACGAGAAGGTGAATGCGGAGCCGACAGGCGACCTGATCTCGATGCTGGCCCACCACCCCGAAACGCGGAACATGGAGCCGCGTGAATATTTCGGCAATGTGGTGCTCCTCACCGTCGGCGGCAATGACACGACCCGCAATACGATTTCCGGCTCAATCCTCGCGCTGAATCGCCACCCGGACCAGTTTGCAAAGCTCCGCGCCAATCCTGACCTCATCCCCTCCATGGTGTCGGAGACGATCCGCTGGCAGACGCCGCTTGCCCATATGCGCCGCACCGCGACGCAGGACATCGAGTTTCAGGGCAAGAAGATCCGCGAAGGCGACAAGGTCGTCATGTGGTATCTCTCGGGCAACCGCGACGATGAAGTCATCGCCAACCCGAATGACTACATCATCGACCGCGAACGCCCCCGCCAGCACATCTCCTTTGGCTTCGGCATCCATCGCTGCGTGGGCAACCGTCTGGCCGAACTCCAGCTCACCATCATCTGGGAAGAGATACTCAAGCGCTTCCCGGAAATCATCGTCACGGGCGAACCGAAGCGGACCTACTCCACCTTCGTGCGTGGCTATGAATCGCTGAACGTCGTGATTCCGAAGAGGAACTGACGCTTCTCTCTAGTTACAGGCTGGCCTTCCGGCAGTGCTTCTTGACTTGAGCCCCCGGGAGGCCAAACTGGCCGCCAATTCCCGCGCAGACGCGCCGAAGCGAGCCGGAGCCTGATGCCCTTTCCAAATATTGACCCTGTCCTGATTGAGATCGGCCCCTTCGCCATCCGCTGGTATGCACTGGCCTATATTGCGGGGCTGGTGCTCGGTTGGCGCTATGTCATCCATCTCGTAAGCACGGAACGCCTCTGGCAGAGCGAGCCTCCGATAAACAGGGCGGGCGTGGATGACATGCTGCTCTGGGTGGCGCTCGGCGTCATTCTGGGCGGCCGTATCGGCTATGTGCTATTCTACAATCCCGGTTACTACGCCGCTCACCCCGTTGAAATCCTCTATGTCTGGCAGGGAGGGATGAGTTTCCACGGCGGCGCGGCCGGTGTGCTCGTCGCGATCTATCTCTTTTCGCGGGCGCGCAACATCGCCTTTGCCTCGCTCATGGATGTAACGGCGGCGGCGGCCACGATCGGCCTTTTCTTCGGACGCATTGCCAATTTCATCAATTCCGAGCTTTGGGGCCGCGTCACCGACATGCCGTGGGGCGTTGTTTTTCCCAATGGCGGCCCGCTGCCGCGCCATCCAAGCCAGCTCTATGAAGCCTTCCTTGAAGGCATTGTGCTTTTCATCCTGCTTTGGCTCCTGACCCACCGGCTCACCGCACTGAAAAAGCCCGGCGTCATCACTGGCGCCTTCATCTGCGGCTATGGCATCGCGCGCATTTTCATCGAGTTCTTCCGTGAGCCTGATGCACAGATCGGTTATCTCGCGGGCGACTGGCTCACCATGGGCATGGTGCTCTCCGCGCCCATGGCCATCATCGGCGCAGGCCTTGTCTGGCACTTCGCACGCCAGCCCGCAGCACCCGCAAAAGCCTCAACGCGGAAATGACCGGCAACAATCTTCGCGACCATCTCATTCGCC
>JBAYOU010000318.1:0-3071 GCA_041678065.1 Parvibaculum sp.
AGCGGAATGTCGAGAACCACCATCGGCGCGCCCGCTTTCAGATTCTCGGTGAGAAATTCCATCTGCACTTCGCCCACCAGCGGATGAACGATGGCTTCGAGTTTCTTCATCTCCTCCGGCAGATCAAGCACGCAGCGCGACAGCGCCTTGCGATCCACCGCATCATCAACAATGGCTGAAGGGAAAGCGGCGCGCAGCAGTTCAACCGCCTTGCCGCCTTTTTCATAGAGCTTGTGGACAGCGGCATCGGCGTCATAGACGGGCACGCCAAAATCGCGAAACATTTTCGCCGTTTCCGATTTCCCCATGCCGATGGAACCGGTGAGACCGATAAGCAGCATGTCCTCTCCCCTTATTTAAGACCGAGATCGGCCAGCACGATGTTGCGCAGTTCCGCCGTTACATGCGGGCGCACACCGAACCAGGCTTCGAAGCCCGGCACGGCCTGATGCAGCAACATGCCAAGCCCGTCCAGCGTTTCATGCCCGGCTTCCCGCGCGCGGCGAAGCAGCCCGGTTTCGAGCGGCGTGTAAACAATATCCGTCACCACCGCATCGCGCGGCAGGTTTGCGAGATCAAGAGCGACATCGCCCTCGCCCTTCATGCCGAGCGTCGTCGTGTTGACGAGAAGGGCCGCACCTTCAAGCGCCTTATGCGCTTCGCTGTCGGCAAAGACTTTCGCATTGGCTAGGCCGAGATCGCGGATGAGCGTTTCGGCGCGTTCTTTCGTGCGGTTCACAATGCGGATTTCCGGCACGCCTTCATCTTCAAGAGCAGCGGCGATGGCGCGGGCCGCGCCGCCTGCGCCCAGCATGACTGCCGGGCCTTCGCCTGCCCGCCAGTCCGGCGCGCCCTGTTTCAGATTGGCGATGAAGCCATAGCCATCCGTGTTGCGGCCTTCAAGCGTGCCATCTTCCAGCGTTACAATGGTGTTGACTGCCTTGAGGCGGCGGGCGATTGCGTCATGCTTTTCAAGTGTCGCAAAGGCGGTTTCCTTGTGCGGCACGGTTACGTTCGCGCCGATAAAGTCGAGCTGGTGAAGGTGGCGGATGGTGTCCGCCGCATCTTCCGGCTTCACCGCAAGCAGCTCATAGCGCGCATCGGGAATGGCATGTTCCGCGATCCAGTGATTATGGATCATGGGAGAGCGGGAATGAGCAACCGGCCATCCCATGACGCAGACGCGGCGTGTCATGATCCGATCACTCCCTCTCGGCGCAGTTCGGCCAGCAGCGGCAGCATGGGAAGACCGAGGATCGAGAAATAATCGCCCTCTATCTTTTCAAAAAGCTGCACACCCGGACCTTCAAGCTGGTAGCAACCAACACTCTTCATCACGCGCTCGCCCACTTCCGCGAGATAGTGATCCAGAAACGCATCCGAGAAATCGCGCATGGTGAGGGTGGCGCGCGCCGAGTGCCGCCAGATCACCTTGGCCTTCCGCGCAAGCACCAGGCCCGAATGAAGTATATGCGGATGGCCGCGAAACTCGGTCAGGTTCTTGCGCGCTTCCGCCATGCTTTTCGGCTTGTCATAACGCCTGCCCTGGCAGGAAAGGATCTGGTCTGCGCCGATGATGAGCGCATCTTCATGAAGCGCGGAGACGGCAAGCGCCTTTGCTTCAGCGAGGGCGAGCGCCAGAGCATCTGTTGCATCTTCGGGATTTTGATCGCTGTTGGCAAAGCCTGCCTTCACTGCATCTTCATCGACAAGCGAATCCACAGCTTCAAACCGAAGCCCGGCATCAGTGAGGAGCTTGCGACGAACGCCGCTTGCGGAAGCGAGAATGAGCCCAATCTGTGTCATGATATCTGCGTCATGAAATACTGGCGCGCTGGCGCTCATTATAGAGGTTGAGAACAGCGGCTGCCGTTTCCTCGATCGAGCGGCGCGTCACATCAATGACGGGCCAGCCCTTGCGCGCAAAAAGGCGGCGCGCGAAGGAAATTTCATCCGCCACCACATCCGGCGCGACATAATCCGTGTCGGTATTCTCGTGCAGCGAAAGAAGACGGTTCTTGCGGATTTGCACAAGGCGATCAGGGCTCGTTGTCAGGCCCACAATCAGCGGATTTGTCGCGGTATCGAGATCAGGCGGAAGCGCGATGTTCGGCACGATCGGAATATTCGCCGCCTTGATGCCACGGTTCGCAAGATAGATGCAGGTCGGCGTCTTCGATGTGCGGCTCACACCAAGCAGAATGATATCTGCCTCATCGAGATCGCCCGCCGACTGACCATCATCATGCGCCATTGTGTAATTGAGCGCTTCGATACGGCTGAAATATTCCGCATCCATGATGTGCTGAGAGCCGGGCTTGTGAGACGATTCCTTGCCGAGATACTGGCCAAGCGCCAGCACCGCCGGATCAAGCACCGAAATGCAGGGTGTGTGAAGCTCTGCGCAGCGCCGTTGCAACCTGTCGCGCAATTGCTCGTTGACCATGGTGAACATGACGATGCCGGGCGCGTTTTCGATTTCGCCCAGCACGCGCTCAAGCTGTTTCGGCCCGCGCACCAGCGCATAGACATGCTCGATGGGTCGCACATCCTCATACTGCGCGCAGGCCGCGCGCGCGACCATGTTCAGCGTTTCGCCGGTCGCGTCTGAAACGAGGTGAAGATGGAATACGCGCTTGTTTGTCATGTCTCTCCCCGGCGGGGCCACAAGACCATCCGCGGGCCGCAAACCTATCGGCAGGGGAGGCGGGAGGCCAACTTCTTTTTCCGCAACGGGCATAACACTGCCTCCATATATATAGGCGAAGGCTGTGGAGAGATGTGATTAACGGTGAGAAGATGGGCTCCAGAGCGTGGTAGCACAAAGCCATACCCGCCTTTCGGATTCCGGCCACCGTTTCATGAGTCCGCTGGAGAATTCGAGATATCGCTTAGGGAAAACGGGTATGACTGGCGTTGCGTGAGAGAGCGGGAAGAGTTCTCCCCATTTTTCACTGCTGAGGCTATTTTGCTGTCCACTGGCCAAGTGCCTGCAATATCAAGGGGTACGCTCCCGCGTCCGATTGCCCGGCTGCATTCATCAACAGGGTGTGGCATAGAGGGCAGGAAGA
>JBAYOU010000319.1:0-3062 GCA_041678065.1 Parvibaculum sp.
CGCGTGCCGCCCTTCCCATTCGCGCCATTGCCGCCCGCTTGCGTCGCCTTTTCGATCTTGATGCGGAGCCTGCTTCCATCGTCGCTGCGCTTTCTGGCGATAACATCATCGGATCACACCTCGCCCGCGTGTCCGGTCTTCGGGTGCCAGGCGCATTTGACGGCTTCGAACTTGCGATGCGCGCCGTGCTCGGCCAGCAGATTTCCGTGAAGGGGGCGACCACCATTGCGGGGCGGATCGTGGCGCGGTTTGGCGAGGCATTGCCCGCCAATGAAGAAGGCCTCAGCCATTATTTCCCCCGCGCGGAAGTGCTCGCAACAGGTGACCTGTCCGGGCTCGGCCTCACCGGGGGGCGCATTGCCACGCTGACGGGGCTTGCGGCGGCAGTCGCGTCAGGCGAGATCGACTTCACGCCGCGCGAAAGCCTTGATGCGGCGGTTGAAGAACTCACCGCACTTCCCGGCATTGGCGCATGGACCGCGCATTACATTGCGCTGCGTGCGCTGGGCGAACCGGATGCCTTTCCCGCATCGGATCTCGGCTTGCGCAAAGCCGCCGGGGGCGGCACACCGATAGACACACGCGCACTCGAAGCCCTGTCCGAAAACTGGCGACCCTGGCGCGGCTATGCTGCCCTTGCCCTCTGGACTGCCTGAGGAGGAAGACAAATGAAACTTCCCGATGATCCGACGCTTGCAACCGCAACGCTGAACACTCCCATCGGCAAATTGCGCCTCGCCGCGACGGAGGCGGGCCTTGCCGCCATTCTCTTTCCCAATCAGGAGAATGTCGTTTTCCCAAAACGGAACGGAAGCGAAGCCGCACGCGCTCATCTCGTCACCGCATTGAAAGCGCTTGAGCGGTATTTTGCGGGTGAGGAGAAAGAGTTCGGGGGCGTCACTCTCTCGCCTGTAGGCACGCCGTTTCAGCTAGGTGTCTGGCGCGAACTTTCACGCATTCCCTATGGCGAGACGCGCAGCTATGCGGATATTGCGCGCGCTATCGGCAATCCGAAGGGGATGCGCGCTGTTGGGCTTGCCAACGGCAAGAACCCGCTTCCCATCATCGTACCTTGTCACCGGGTGATCGGCGCGAATGGCGCGCTTACAGGCTTTGGCGGCGGCTTGCCGACGAAGAAATGGCTGCTCGAATTTGAAGGCATCACCACGCCCTCCTTCGTCTAGCCACTCACCTTTAGACACACAATCGCACGAAGCAGCGAGAAACACGGCAATACCGAACTTACCCCACACCGCAAATCAGGTTAGGATTCGTCTCTAGGGGGATCATCTGGTCTGGAGGAACTTCATGTTCGGAGACGGCTACACCGGTATTCTCGGCATCATCATCCTGATCCTTGATATCTATGCGATCATTCGCATCGTGCAGAGCGGCGCAGAGCCCCTCTGGAAAGCACTCTGGATCGTGATCGTTCTGTTGCTGCCTGTCCTCGGCCTCATTCTGTGGTTCCTGTTCGGACCGAAATAGGCATCAGCCACTTCATTGAAGAAATGGATGCGCTCCGCCGGACATGGCGGGACGCATGAGGGAGAACTTTATGCGGCTCACGGATTTATTCAGCTTCGATAAAATGCTTGCGGGAAACATCATCCGCTTTCTCTACTGGCTCGGCCTTATCGTCATCGTACTGTTCGTCTTCGGCTCGCTGGCCGGATCGATCAATACGATGAGTTACAATGCCTGGCTTGGTCTTCTCCAGTTTGTCGTCGCTCTGATCGGCGGCGCACTTGGCGTTCTCTTCTGGCGCGTGATCTGCGAAATGTATCTCGTCTTCCTGTCGATGAATGACAGGCTGAAGGAAATCAGCGACCGGCTGCCGGAGCGCTGATCGTCAGAAGAGATCGCCGAGAGAAACGGCGCCCCCACGCGGCACCACGCGCACAGGCACATTGCCGGTAAAGCGCGCAATGGTTTCCGCTGTCTCTTCTGCAGGGACCGGTCCGGGCTCGCGTTCGCTCACCACAATGGCGCGCGGCGTGAGCCCCTCTGCCTGCATCACGGCAAGCGTCGTCAGCGTATGGCTGATCGTGCCGAGATAGGAACCAACCACAAGCACGGG
The DNA here is from genome assembly GCA_041678065.1 of Parvibaculum sp. Taxonomy (GTDB): domain Bacteria; phylum Pseudomonadota; class Alphaproteobacteria; order Parvibaculales; family Parvibaculaceae; genus Parvibaculum. The sequence goes on from JBAYOU010000319.1 coordinate 2,081, forward strand.
CGCAAGGCCGACCTCGGCCGCAACTGCCTTCATCCAGTCGAGCACGGTATGGTGCGTATCGAGCGGCACCATGAGGCCACCTACGCCTTCGATGATGAGGGGATCATGCTTGCGCGCCGCCTCCACGCATTCATCCACAAGCTCGTGGAAATCGATCTCGCGGCCTTCGCGACGGGCGGCCATATCGGGCGAGAGTGCTGCGCGGAAGCGCCAGCGCGAGATGAGGCCCGCATTCTCGAAACGCACTTCCTTGCCCATCGCCGCGAGAAGAGCCGCCGGATCGCTCTCCGCAAACGTTTCCTCATCAAAGCCGCTCACCAGCGGCTTGATCGCCCGCGCCTTCAGCTCGCGCGTCAGCATGGCAGAAACATAAGTCTTGCCTATTTCAGTGCCTGAAGAGGTGACAAAAATAGGTGGCATGATCACTCCGCAGCTTGACGCGATAATATCCGCTCACGGACGATATCAGCAAGGCGCGCAATATCCGCGTCTTCATGCTCCGCCGTGAAGGTGAAGCGGAGCCGCGCTGTTCCGGGAGGAACCGTTGGCGGACGTATACCCGTGACGAGATAGCCTTCCGCCTCGAGAAGTTGTGCGGCAGCAAGCGTTGCTTCGGCATCACCGAGGATCACCGGCACGATGGGGCTTTCAGGATCGGGGAGGCCGAGCGCGCGGGTGAAGCGGCGCGCCTTTTCGACCGGGCGTTTGCAATAGTCCGGGTTTGCCGCAATGAAATCGAGCGCGGCAATGGCGGAAGCAACTGTTGCAGGCGGCAGGCCCGTTGAATAGATGAGCGTGCGCGCGCGCGTGCGGATAAGATCGGCAACCGCCTTGCTCGCGCAGAGATAGCCACCATAAGAACCGACCGCCTTTGACAGCGTGCCCATCTGAAGCGGCACATTCGCTTTCGCCGCGCCCATGAAGCTTGAGCCGCGGCCTTCATGCCCGACAACGCCGATGCCATGCGCATCATCCGTCATCA
>JBAYOU010000320.1:0-3054 GCA_041678065.1 Parvibaculum sp.
TATCCCGAATGGCTCCATGCCGAATTGGAAGAGGCTTTCGGGCCGCGCCTTGAGCAGGAGATGGCGGCGCTGCTGGAGCGCGCACCGACAGATTTGCGCGTCAATGCGCTGAAGGCGAACCGCGCTGATGCGCTGCTGGCGCTCGGTGAAGCGGGCGTAAGGGCGGAAGAATGCCCGCTCTCTCCTTGGGGCTTGCGTCTCACCTCGCGGGCCAACCTGCCAGGCCTTGCCCTTTACCGCGATGGCGTGATCGAAATTCAGGATGAAGGCTCGCAGCTCGCTTGCCTGATAACGGGCGCGGCAGCGGGTGAGCAGGTGGTGGATCTTTGCGCTGGTGGGGGTGGCAAATCTCTCGCACTCGCGACCATGATGGGCAATCGCGGGCAGATATTCGCCTGCGACACGGATATGCGCCGCCTCGCCGCCATACTTCCTCGGACAAAGCGCGCAGATATTCGCAATCTCCAGACACGGGTGCTTGGTCCTTTCACGCCCGACGAGGTGGATGGCGAACTCGGTGATCTTGAGGCGCGAACGGATTGCGTGCTCGTCGATGCGCCTTGTAGCGGCACAGGTGCCTGGCGGCGCAGCCCGGATGCCCGATGGCGGTTGGCCCCCGAAACGCTTGTTGGATATCACGCCGCGCAGGACGAAGTGCTGGTGCGCGGCGCGCGGCTCGTCCGCCCGGGCGGCCGTCTGGTCTATGTCACCTGCTCGCTGCTCCCCTCCGAGAATGAGCATCGTGTGGCGGCCTTCCTCGCCGCCCATACGGATTTTGCGCTGGCCGATTGGCAAGAGCACTGGCCGGACGAGGGCACGCAGCCCCCCGCTGAGCCCGGTGGCGCACTCCGGCTCAGCCCGGCGTCAACCGGAACGGACGGGTTCTTCATCGCCATTCTGATCAGAAAAGCGGAGGCATGATGGGCCGTTTCAACACGCTTGACGGGTCGCAGGAAGGATGGTCTATCGGAACCATATCTCCCGACGAGCTTGGACGAATGGCGGCCGCTTTTATCCGTAAAATTCTTGTTCTGCCCCTGTTGGTGCTCGGTCTTTCCCTTGTGTCCCTTGCGCCTGCATCGGCAAAGCGGGTAGATGAGCCCTCCCAGCGCGCTTCGATTGCGCTTGCAGCAAAGGGCGCTGAGGCGGCGGCTCGCGGGGATTTCCTCGAAGCCCAGCGCCTCTTCGAAACGGCAATCGTGGCAAATCCGGCCAATGCAGCGGCTTTCACCGGTCTCGGCGCCGTTCATGAGGCGCGCGATCAGAAGAATCTCGCCCGGAAATATTATGTGATCGCGCTTTCCATCGATCCTTCACACGCGCCCGCGCTGAGCCGCCTTGCCCATCTTGATCTCGGAGCTGGCAATCGCTCCGCAGCAGAAGAGGGGCTTCGCAAGCTGCGCGCTTTCTGCGCGGCCTGCGGGGAAACGCAGGAACTCGCCCGTGCTCTCGGCCTTGGTGCCGCGACCAACGCCACCACCCCAGCTAATCCGTGAGCGGAACATGACCGAAGACCGCATTCTCATCATCGACTTTGGCAGCCAGGTAACGCAGCTCATCGCACGGCGCGTGCGTGAAAGCGGCGTCTATAGCGAGATCGTGCCATTCAACAAGGTAGAGGAAATCTGGAAGGACTTCGCGCCGAAAGGCGTCATCCTTTCCGGCAGCCCCTCCAGCGTCAGCCGCGAAAACAGCCCCCGCGTTCCGCAATTCATATTCGAGTCCGGGCTTCCGATTCTCGGCATCTGCTATGGCCAGCAGGTGATGACGCTGCAGCTTGGCGGCAAGGTGGAAGGCAGCGATGAGCGTGAATTCGGCCGCGCCTCCATTGAGGTAAAGGAAACGACGCCGCTTCTCGAAGGCGTTGCACCTGTGGGGGGCACCGAGCCTGTATGGATGAGCCATGGCGACCGCGTCGTGTCACTCGCTCAGGGTTTCAAGGTCGTCGCGCAGAGCAGGGGCGCACCTTTCGCCGTCATCGCAGATGAAGAACGCCGCTTCTATGGTGTGCAGTTCCACCCCGAAGTGGTCCATACGCCACGCGGTAAGGACATATTGTGGAACTTCACGCATCGTATTTGCGGCTGCAAGGGCGACTGGACCATGGCCGCCTTCCGCGAAACCGAGATCGAAAAAGTGCGCGCGCAGGTCGGTTCCGGTCGCGTGATCTGCGGCCTGTCGGGTGGTGTGGATTCCTCCGTCGTCGCCGTGCTGCTGCATGAGGCGATCGGCAACCAGCTTCAATGCGTTTTTGTTGATACGGGCATGATGCGCGCGGGCGAGGCCGAGCAGGTCGTCTCGCTCTTCCGCGATCATTACAACATTCCGCTCGTCGCCGTGGATGCGAGCGACCTCTTCCTTGGCAAACTTGAAGGCGTTACCGACCCTGAGCAGAAACGCAAGATCATTGGCGCAACCTTCATCGACGTGTTCGAGGCGGAAGCAAAGAAGATCGGTGGGGCCGACTTCCTCGCGCAAGGCACGCTCTATCCGGACGTCATCGAAAGCGTGTCTTTTGCGGGCGGGCCTTCCGTCACCATCAAGAGCCATCACAATGTCGGCGGGTTGCCCGAGCGCATGGATATGAAGCTCGTGGAACCTCTCCGCGAACTATTCAAGGACGAAGTGCGCGTGCTTGGTCGCGAGCTTGGCCTGCCGGAACAATTCGTTGGTCGTCATCCGTTTCCCGGGCCGGGCCTTGCGATCCGCGTACCGGGCGAGATCACGCGGGAGAAACTCGACATCCTCCGCAAGGCCGACACGATCTATCTAGATGAAATTCGTGCTGCCGGCCTCTATGACGAAATCTGGCAAGCCTTCGCCGTGCTGCTGCCCGTGCGCACCGTGGGCGTGATGGGCGACGAGCGCACCTATGAATATGTCTGCGCACTGCGGGCTGTCACTTCGCTTGATGGCATGACGGCAGATTATTACCCCTTCACCCACGAGTTTCTGGGACACGTCTCCACACGGATCATCAACGAAGTCCGCGGTATCAACCGCGTCGTCTATGACGTGACCTCAAAGCCGCCGGGAACGATCGAGTGGGAATGA
>JBAYOU010000321.1:0-3053 GCA_041678065.1 Parvibaculum sp.
CCAGAAGGCCGCCCGTAGCGAGGTGTTGCGTGCTTTATCATTTCTACGAACTCAATCATGCGGCGGTTGCGCCGTTTCGTGCAGCGGCGGAAATGGGGCTCTGGGCGCTCCGGCATCCGATGAACCCCTTTGCCGAAACGCTCCCGAGCAAGACGCTCGCTGCGGCGATTGATGTGTTCGAATCCACCACGCGGCGCTATGGGAAGCCGGAATTCGGTCTTCACGAGACGACCATCAACGGTAAGCCCGTGCCGATAACGGAACGGATCGTCTGGAAGCGCCCCTTCTGCAAGCTCATCCATTTCGAGCGCGAAGCCTCCGCCATGAAGGGTGTGGGGCCGCAGCCGAAACTTCTGATCGTCGCACCCCTTTCCGGCCATTACGCAACGCTGTTGCGCGGCACGGTGGAAGCCATGCTTCCCCATTGCGAGGTCTATATCACCGACTGGGAAGACGCGCGGAAAGTGCCGCTTTCCAAAGGCGGTTTCGACCTCGACGACTATATCGATCATGTGATCGAGATGTGTCACCTGCTGGGGCCGGATGTGCATCTCCTTGCCGTCTGCCAGCCCTCGGTGCCCGTCTTTGCCGCCGTTGCGGTGATGCATGACAATGACGATCCGCATGTGCCGCTCAGCATGACGCTGATGGGCGGCCCCATCGACACGCGGGAAAGCCCGACCGAAGTGAACCGCCTCGCCACGGAGCGCGGTACGCAATGGTATGAGCGGCACGTCATTACCTCTGTCCCCTGGCCACATCCGGGCGCGCTGCGCCGGGTCTATCCGGGCTTTGTGCAGCTTTCGGGCTTCATGGCGATGAATTTCGACCGGCATATGGACGCGCATTGGGACTATTTCGAACATATGGTCGAAGGCGATGGCGACAGCGCGGAGAAACATCGCGAGTTCTATGACGAGTATCTTTCCGTCATGGACATGACGGCGGAGTTCTACCTCCAGACCGTGGACGAGATTTTTGTGAAGCACTCGCTGCCCAAGGGCGAGTTCACCCATCGCGGTCGCCCCGTTCGCCCTGAAGCCATCACCCGCACCGCGTTGATGACGGTGGAAGGCGAAAAGGACGACATCTCCGGCATCGGCCAGACCAAGGCGGCTCACACGCTTTGCACCGGCCTTCCCGCCTCCATGAAGACCCATTGGGAGCAACCCGGCGTTGGCCATTACGGCGTCTTCAATGGTTCGCGCTGGAAAAGCGAGATCGCGCCGCGTGTGCGTGACTTCATGGCCAAACACGCCAGGCGCTGATACCACTCAGAGCGTTCGACCTCCCGCCGCTGCCGCTTGACAGAACAGGCGCCAGGACGGCGGAATGGAGTCGTGGCATTCGAGACATGATTCGACGCAGTGGGCCTTGCCTGCATCGTGAAAGCCGACGCCGCTTCGCCCGGTCCGTCTCCTATCGGCGCTCTTCTCGCCGTCACCTGTAGCTGGTTTTGAATCCGACGATCATGAACAAACCCGTGAAGCCGGCCTCTCTCCATATGGACTATCTCCAGATTGACGGGCGGGCCGTTCCTGTAACGGTGCGGCATAATCCGCGCGCAAAGCGCGTAATCGTGCGCGTCGATCTCGCCGCCGGTTCCGTTCAGGTGACGACGCCCTCGCGGCGCAATATCAGCCAGGCGCTTCTCTTTGCGCGCGAGCAGCGCGAATGGATTGCCGCGCGGCTGCATCATGTTCCGCCGCCCGTACCTTTCCGCAATGGCGCGCATATTCCCTATCGCGGCAAGGAGCATGTCATTCGTTATGTCGGCGTGCGGCGTGAGGATGCAGTGACGCGGGGACCAGTCTGGCGTGTGCGCAGCATCGATACGGGCGGGTTTCCCGAGATCCGCGTGACAGGCCATCCCGATTTCGTGCAACGTCGCGTGAGCGACTGGCTCAAGACGAAAGCGCGCGACGAGTTGAACGAGCGCGCGCTCCATTACGCCGATCTTTTCCACGTGCGCCCGTCGCGCATCACGGTACGCGACACGACCACGCGCTGGGGCTCCTGCTCGCCTTCGCGCGCGCTCTCCTTTTCCTGGCGGCTCATTCTCGCGCCGACTTTCGTGCTTGATTATGTGGCCGCGCATGAAGTGGCACATCTTCGCCATATGAATCACGGGCCGCGTTTCTGGGCGCTGGTTGAACAGGCGATCCCGAATTACGAGCACGCGAAACGCTGGCTGGAAATCAACGGGCCGGAGCTTCATCGCTTTGGCGCAGACCCGGTGGGTCCTTTCGCGGGTGACCGCGGAAACCGCCATCCGGCACGATGAGGTTCACGCCCGGCACGGCGGGTTTCACCGTGTTCCTCGGCGCGCTGACGGCGGTCGGTCCTCTTTCGACGGATATGTATCTGCCGTCGCTTCCCGCCATTGCACAAACATTTGGTGCCTCCACCGGCGCAACGCAGCTTACGCTCAGCGTGCATCTGATCGGCTTTGCCGGTTCGCAGCTTTTCTACGGGCCGCTTTCTGATCGCTATGGCCGCCGCTCAGTGCTGATTGGCGGCTTCCTGCTCTACATCGTCGGCTGTTTTATCTCTCTCTATGTGACCTCGATCGAGCAGCTCATTGCCGCGCGCTTCGTTCAGGCGATAGGTGGCGGTGCTTCTGTTGTGCTGGCACGCGCCGTTGTGCGCGACCTTTACGAGGGAGCAGATGCCGGCGAAATGCTTGCGCGTATGGCGGCGATCATGGGGCTTGTCCCAGCGCTTGCGCCCATGCTTGGCGGCGTGGTGCAGGATATTCACGGCTGGAAGGCGAACTTCGTTGCGATGGGCGCCTTTGGCGTGGTGCTGCTATTCCTTGTAGTGACGCGCCTTCCCGAGACGCTGCCTCCCTCGCGGCGGCAAAGCGCGTCCCCCTTTGCCATTCTTCTCAATTACCGGCGGCTTATCGCCAATCTCGGCTACCTCAAATATCTCACCATTGCCTGCGCCTGCTTCTCGGGCCTCTTTGCCTTCATCTCCGGCTCGTCTTTCGTGTTGCAGGGAGAATATGGGCTGACGCCCGTGCTCTACGGGCTTTGCTTCGGGGCCATGGC
>JBAYOU010000322.1:0-3053 GCA_041678065.1 Parvibaculum sp.
CCGCGCTGACAATAACCACGGGATCAGAAGAGGTGCTCTGTGACATGAGGCGAGTTCCGCGTTTAAACTGGTGCCGGATAGAGGATTCGGGGAAACCCTATCCCATAAAGATAGCGCACCAAAGCGACAGGGGGGATAAGTCGTGGAAGATTTCCTGCACAATATGGACTGGGTGCTGCCCTTGCGGAGCGACTGGGCGACGCCAATTGCAAATGGCTTCACCTGGCTCGGCTACACGCCTTTCTTCCTGATGTTCCTGCCCGTCGGCTACTGGCTATGGGACCGTGCCATGTTCACCCGGCTCGCCGTGCTCATCGCCATTACGGCGGTGGTGAATGGCTGGTTCAAGGATCTCTGGCAGGACACACGCCCCGATCCGAAATACTGGCTGGATGGCCGCATTGAAGGCTCGCCCGGCCGCCCCTCTGGCCATGCACAAGTGGCCGTCGCCATGTGGCTCTGGCTTGCCTATGAGATCAGGAAAAGCTGGGCGTGGGTCGCTGCCATCATCATCGCTTTCGGCGTCTGCTTCAGCCGCCTCTATCTCGGCGTGCATGATATTGACGACATTCTCGTCGGCACTGCCTTCGGCCTTGCGAGCATCGGCCTCTTCATTCTGCTGCTTGGGCCGAGTTTTGACTTCTGGCGTCGCCTGCCTTTCTGGGTGCACCTCGCTGTCATCCTCGCACTGGTGCCCCTCCTTTGGGCCATCTGGCCGCCGGAAGGTCCCGCAGGCTCAAGCTTCTTCGGCCATATCGCAGTGCTCTTCCTGCTCTTTGGCTGGGTTGCCGGTCAGGCACTTGACTATCGCCTCGCGCCGGAGCGCGGCCCCCGCCCCGCCATCTGGAAACAGATCGTGATGGCAGTCGGCGGTGTTGTCGTGCTCTTTGCAATCCGCGCAGGCATCGATAATGGCGGCGAAGCGCTCGGCCTCAGCCGCGCCATCACGGGCTATGGCGGGGCGGCAATACTCGGCTTCTACGCCACCGGCCTCGCGCCAATGGCGTTCCGGGCGCTGAGGCTGATGCGGTAGCTCACGCCGTTTCGTTGAAAAGCTCGCGACCAATCAGCATACGGCGGATTTCGCTCGTTCCTGCGCCGATCTCGTAGAGCTTCGCGTCGCGCAGCAAACGGCCTGTTGCGTAATCATTGATATAGCCATTGCCGCCCAACGTCTGGATGGCCTCAAGCGCCATCCAGGTCGCCTTTTCGGCGGCATAGAGGATCGCGCCCGCCGCATCTTTGCGCGTCGTCTGGCCACGGTCACAGGCCTTTGCCACGGCGTAAACATAAGCCCGGCACGCATTCATGGTCGAATACATATCGGCAAGCTTGCCCTGCATGAGCTGGAACGTGCCGATGGGCGCACCAAACTGCTTGCGCTCATGAATGTAGGGGATCACCTCATCCATGCAGGCCTGCATGATGCCGAGAGGTCCGGCGGCAAGAACAGCGCGCTCATAATCGAGACCTGACATGAGAACGCGCACGCCCTCATTCACTTTGCCGAGGATATTTTCTTCCGGCACTTCACAATCTTCAAACACAAGCTCCGCGGTGTTTGAACCGCGCATGCCGAGCTTGTCGAGTTTCTGCGCAGGCCGAAACCCCTTCATGCCCTTCTCGATCAGAAAAGGCGTGATGCCTTTCGGACCAGCGGCGGGGTCCGTCTTCGCATAAACGATCAGCGTGTCGGCATCGGGACCGTTGGTGATCCACATCTTGTTGCCATTGAGAATGTAGCGGTCGCCTTTTTTCTCGGCCTTGAGGCGCATGGACACAACATCCGAACCCGCACCGGGCTCCGACATCGCAAGCGCGCCGACATGCTCGCCCGAAATGAGCTTCGGCAGATATTTCTGCTTCTGCGCAGACGTGCCCCAGCGGCGAAGCTGGTTGACGCAGAGATTGGAATGCGCGCCATAGGAAAGACCGACACTCGCAGAACCGCGGCTGATCTCTTCCATCGCAACGACATGATGGAGATAGCCGAGCCCCGCCCCGCCATCTTCCTCCTCCACCGTGATACCGAGAAGACCAAGCTCGCCAAGCTGCGGCCAGAGATCACGCGGGAACTCATTTGTCCTGTCGATCTCCGCAGCGCGCGGTGTGATCTTGTCCGCTGTGAAAGCGCGCACCGTCTCGCGGATCATGTCGGCGGTTTCACCCAGATCAAAATCGAGAGACGGATAATCATTCGCGAGCATTTTCTCTTCCCTGTAATGCAGCCTTCATCTACCGGGCGATCTTGCCGTGCCCTTCTCTCCCCGTCATTATCCCGCAAGGGGCATCGTGGGGACTACTCTTCCGAATAAATGTCGACCACGTCGGACTCGGTGAAAACTGTATAAACGCCCGCACCGGGACTGCCGCCGACCACGACGAACTTGCCTTCCGAAACAGCGGCAACTGCGCCGTGGCGCGGCGTGGGCATGGAAGCGGCCTTTCGCCATGTGCCGCTTGCAAGATCGAGCACGAAATGGTCGCCAAAGGTGCGCGAAGGACGCCGAAGCTCTCCGCCCGTCACATGGATGCGCCCATCCATCAGCGCCGCCACATGGCCCGAGCGTGCCTGCGGAAGCATAGGGCCGCTCTGCCAGCGGCCTGTTGCCGGATCAAAAATATCAACGCGCCCTGTTGCATTGCCATCCACCAGACCGCCGATCACATAGATACGGCCATTGACCGGCACATAGGCGGCAGCAACGCGCGGCACCGGCATGGGGTCACCGACGCTCGACCATTCGTTGCGGCCCGGATCATAAGCCCAGACGCGCGACGAGCCATTGCCGCGCCCGCCCAGCGCATAGATGTAGTCACCCATGGAAACGAAGCCATGCCCCGCTCTCGGCCCCGGCATCGAGGCGATGGGGAGCCATGTGCCGACCTGCGGATCATAGACCCAGCCCCGGCTCGTATCGCCAACAGGCGCAGACGCTTCCTCAACCGGATTATCGAAGGTGCCGAATTGCGGGCGCAGCGCAGGCGCTGCTTCATAGCCGCCGGAGATGTAAAGCTTGCCGCCATGCTCCGCCATGCCAAGCTGTTGCAGC
>JBAYOU010000323.1:0-3048 GCA_041678065.1 Parvibaculum sp.
TCCTTCCAGATGTTTCAGAATGGGCCCGTGCAGGGAGAAGATGTTTTCATTCCGCTCGATCATCTGATTGGCGGTGAGGAACAGGCGGGCAAGGGCTGGAAGATGCTGATGAGCGCGCTTGCGGCCGGGCGCGGCATCTCGCTCCCCTCCCTCTCTGCGGCGGCTGCCGCTTTCTCCGCGCGCACCACGGGTGCCTATGCGCGGCTGCGTGAACAGTTCAACCTTCCCATCGGCAAGTTTGAAGGCGTTCAGGCGCGGCTCGCCCATATTGCGGCAAATGCCTATCTGCTTGATGGCGCAAGGCGGCTCACCTGCGCCGGGCTTGATGGCGGACGGAAACTCGCCGTCATCTCCGCTATCATGAAGGCGCACGCGACCGAGCGGATGCGCGAAACGGTCAATGACGCGATGGATATTCACGCAGGCAAGGGCGTGATTGACGGACCGTCCAATTATCTCGCCAATCTCTACCGCGCCGTGCCCGTGGGCATAACGGTGGAAGGCGCGAATATTCTGACGCGCAACCTCATCATCTTTGGTCAGGGTGCCATTCGCAGTCACCCTCACCTGCTCGATGAGATGAAGGCGCTGGAAGAGGAAGACGAGGCAGTCGCCTTTGACGAGTTCGACGAAGCCTTCTGGCGGCATGTCGCGCATGGTGTTCGCACTTTCTTCCGTACATGGGGCCGTAACTGGACGGGTGGTCTCTTCGCGCCTGCTCCGCGCGCTGGTGCGGCTTCACCTCACTACCGCCAGCTTTCGCGTCGGGCCGCGAGCTTTGCGCTGATCTCGGACCTCGCGCTTCTCACGCTTGGCGGCGCGCTGAAGCGCAAGGAGATGCTCTCCGCGCGGCTCGGCGATGTGCTTTCTGATCTCTATCTGCTCTCCGCGGCGCTGAAGCGTTGGGAGGATGAAGGACGGCAGAAGGATGATCTGCCGCTGCTCCAATACTGCATGGAGGACGGGCTTGCGCGGATCGACCGCACACTGGCGGAAGTGTTCGCCAATCTGCCCAACAGGCCCATTGCCTGGGTTGCGAGTTTCATCATCCAGCCCCTTGGCGTGATGCGGCACGGACCTTCCGATGATCTTGCGCGGGAATGTGCCGAGCTTCTGCATGCGCCCTCGGCCACGCGCGACAGGCTGACTTCCGGCCTTCATCTGGGCAAGCCGGGTGATGCGGCGGCAACACTCGAAGAGGCTTTCTCGCTCTCCGTTCTCACGCAGGTAGCGCGTGACAAGATGCGCGAGGCGAAGATTGCCGATCCCCAGACGGCACTCGCAAGCGGCATTCTTACAAGTGAAGAGGTCGCAAGGATCGCAGCGTATCAGCGAGTTGTGGCGCGTGTCATTGCAGTGGATGATTTTGCATCCGAAGACCTCGCGCTTCACTCGTCCCATCCGGCAGACGGGGAAGAGGATCGCACCCAAACGACAAGGCGGCTTGGAGCAAATTAAGCTGCTATCATGCTCCGTGAATCACAACCGACGGAGCAGAGCCCGCCTTGCCCACCCGACCGCAAACATTCACAGACGCAACCACCCTTACAGATGAGATCATCGCGCGTGTCGGAAAACGCATCGTGCTTGCGGTGCCGCTGGGGCTTGGTAAACCGAACCATCTGGTGAATGCGCTGGTTGAGAGGGCCGTTGCGGACCCTTCGATCTCGCTTCGCATTTTTACCGGCCTCACACTGGAAGTACCGGGCGCGGGCAACGGCCTTGAGGCGCGCTTCATGGCGCCTGTTTTGAAGCGTGTTTTTGAGGGCTATCCCGAAGTCACCTATACGCGCGCGCTTCGCAAGGGCACGCTTCCGCCGAATATCGAGATCAACGAGTTCTTCATGCAGGCGGGTCGTTGGCTCGGTTCCGCGCGGCAGCAGCAGAATTACATCTCCGCCAACTACACGCATGTGCTGCGTTACGTTCTGGATGTCGGCTGCAACGTCATTGCGCAGCTCGTCGTGCCATCGCAAGACAGAAGCCACTTCAGCCTGAGCTGCAATCCCGATATTTCGCCGGACCTCATCGCCGCCCGGCGCGAGGGCCGGGCTGATTTCATCAGCATTGGCGAGACGAACAGCAATCTGCCTTATATGGGCGGCGCGGCAGAAGTTGAGGCGGGCGAGTTCGACTACCTCCTCGATAATGAAGCGCTTCATTATCCGCTATTCGCGCCGCCGCGCGAGCCTGTCTCGCCGGTCGATCATTCCATCGGCGCGCATATCGCCAGCCTCATCCCGGATGGCGGCACGCTGCAAATCGGCATCGGCTCGATTGGCGATGCCATCGGCCATGCGCTTTGCCTGCGCCACAGCAATAATGACGCCTATCTGGCCTTGCATGAGCGGCTGAAGATTTCAGGCCCGGAGCGCGCGCCCTTTACCGAAGGGCTTTATGGCACGAGCGAAATGCTGGTCGAAAGTTTTCTTGATCTGATGGATGCGGGCGTCGTCAAGCGTGAGGTTGACGGGGTGCTCGTCCATGCCGGTTTCTTCCTGGGCTCACGCAGCTTCTATCGCAAGCTGAATGAGATGGACCCCGCCACCCGCGCGAAGATTGGCATGGTGCCGGTGAGCTATGTGAACGAGCTCTATGGCGGCGAGGCAGAAAAAGCGGCCGCGCGCCGGAAGGCTCGCTTCATCAACACCGCCATGATGGCAACGCTGACAGGCGCCGTGATTTCAGACGGGCTTGAAGATGGCCGCGTGGTAAGCGGCGTTGGCGGCCAGTATAATTTCGTGTCCCAAGCCTTCGCGCTACCCGATGCGCGCTCCATCATCGCGTTGCGCGCAACACGCAACAAGGATGGCAAAACCGTCTCTAACATCGTCTGGTCCTATGGGCACACCACCATTCCGCGCCATCTGCGCGACATTGTGGTGACGGAATATGGCATTGCCGATCTGCGCGGAAAGAGCGATAGCGAAGTGGTGGCCGCCATGCTTTCCGTCGCCGATTCCCGCTTTCAGGACGATCTTCTCGCGCGGGCGAAGGGGGCCGGGAAGATTGCGGATGATTATGAAATCCCGCCACAGCATCGCAGCA
>JBAYOU010000324.1:0-3048 GCA_041678065.1 Parvibaculum sp.
CGCGCAACGGAAGTGAAACAGGCAAGGCTTCAGCGTGTAGAAGCGCGTCTCTCGCCGCAGCCGCTGCGCCTTCGTATCGCGACAGAGAAAAAAGCACTGCCGCAATGGATGGAGCGTCTCGGTCGCGCTGAAAGTCGTGCGCTTTCCGATGCAGGGCGGCGGCTGGAAGGGGCGGCAAAGCTTCTGGAAAGCTATTCCTATCATGGTGTGCTGAAGCGCGGTTTTGCCGTGGTGCGCGATGCTGCCGGAAAGCCTGTTCATGCGGGCGCAGGGCAAAAGCCGGGTGAGGCACTCGAAATCGAGTTTGCAAATGACAGTCTCGGCGTTGTTGTTGCTGGCGGCAATCCAGCCCCCATACCAAAAAAGACACCCGAGAAAAAATCCGGTAGCGCACAGGGTACGCTGCTCTGAACCCGATTTTGCGCGATCTTTGCCCGCGCGTTAGAGTGCCGAAAAATGAGGAAGACGTATGAACAGGATTGACAGGACCGGCAGCGGCGAAGCGGAGCTCGTCTATGGCGACGGGGAGTTTCACGTTGTGAAACCAGGAACGCACGTCATCTGCGCTGTGACAGGCGTGCAGATTCCACTTGATGAATTGCGCTACTGGAATGTCGATCGGCAGGAAGCTTATGCAAGCCCCGACGCTTCGTTGAAGCAGACGATGCAATTACTCAAGAGCGCGGAATGAAAAACCTCGCCCTTCTTGCCGCCGCGCTGTTGCTGGCCGGGGCCGCTTGGGCGGCAGAACCGCCGCTTGAGCTTCAGGGGCGGATGGAGCAAGGCGGCCTCGTCATTGGCAAAGCTGTGCCGGGCGCAGAAGCAATGCTTGATGGCATGGTGCTCGACATGGATGCGGAAGGCAATTTTGCTTTCGGCTTCGACCGTGATCACGGCAAGCAGGCGCGGCTCACGCTGCGCTATCCCGATGGTTCATCGGTGGATCGCATGCTCGATATTTCCCCGCGCGATTGGAAGATACAGCGCGTTGAAGGCGTACCACAAAAGTTTGTAACACCGCCGCCGGAAGCAGCCGCCGCCATTGCGCGCAGCACGAAACTCAAAAATGAAGCGCGCGAGAAGCGTGCGGAGGGAAGCTGGTTCCGCGAGAGTTTCGTCTGGCCCGCCACAGGCCCGATCTCCGGCGTTTTCGGGTCACAGCGCTATTACAATGGCGAACCGCGCCGCCCTCACTATGGCGTCGATGTTGCCGCGCCAACGGGAACGGAGATCGTCGCGCCCGCAAGTGGCGTGATCACACTTGCCGATATGGACATGTATTTTGAAGGCGGTCTCGTTTTCCTGGATCACGGACAGGGCGTGACCAGTCTGATGATGCATATGAGCCGGATTGATGTGAAAGCAGGCGACCGCGTAGAGCAAGGTGACGTTCTGGGTGCTGTCGGCGCAACGGGGCGCTCAACCGGCCCGCATCTCCATTGGGGGCTTTACTGGCGCGGTGCGTGGCTGGATCCGCAGCGGCTTGTAGGGCCGATGCCGCAGGGCAACACATCCAGCGGCGATTGAGTTCGGGCTACTCGTCTGTAGCGACCCATCTTCGTCTCTGCCGCGCAGGTGCAGACCAACGGTCATGCAGCCATAGCCATTGTTCCGGCCGCTCACGAATGCGCGCCTCAAGGAAATCATTGAGCTCTTGCGTGATGCGCTTCACTTCTTCTGCTGGATCAGCACCCGGTTGTGCGACAATCGGGTCGTAAACAACGACGCGGAATTTGACGCCTTCCAGCCGCTCGATCCAGGCGGGTACGATGGGAATATTGTATCGTACCGCTATGCCGGCAGGCGCGTTCGGCGTCATCGCGGGTAAACTGAAGAAGTGGGCGGGGAGTCCGTCATTCATCTTCTGGTCTGTCAGCATCGCGACAAATTTGTTCTCCCGAATCAGGCGAACAATCACACGCGCCCCGGAACTTCCTTTCGGAATCTGAACCGCTTGCGTCAGTTTTTTGCGGTGATCGACCAACCATTGCTCGACATAGGGATTGTTGGCATGCCGATAGACACTTCCGCCTTCAAGCCCTTCCAACTGCATGACAGCGGGCAGAAGCTCCCAGTTTGCGAAATGACCTGAGACGAAAACCGCACCGTTGCCCGATGCGGCAAGCGCGCGCAATAACTCAGCCTGCTGAATATTGAACCGGTGTCTTTCCTCCGGTTGGATGAGCCGCTGGAGATGTGCATATTCCGCGATCGTCCGGCCGAGATTGTCCCACATGCCGATGACAATGCGCTCTATCTCTTCCGGAGAGAGTTCGGGCATTGCGAGCGCGAGATTGCTCCGCGCGCGGTTAGTGACGCCCACCCTCGGTCCGATTTGACGCCCGAGCCAGCCACCCACCGCCGAGGCGCGGTCCACACCCAACGCGCCAAAAATGCCGAGCGCAAGCCGCAGCCCTGCATATTCGGCGAGGTGTACCCATTTTTTATTGCGCGCCATATCGACCGGTTCTTCTGCTTCTTCGAGGCTCGCTTATACCATCTTATCCGCGCCGTCTCGCACTTGCGACAGCATCGCGTATAAGCGCCATAAGTGCGTCGATCTCGGCAATATGCGCGCGGACGGGTAGGGTGGCCGTCGCCTCGGCGAGCCGGGCAAGCGGCGTGCCGGGTGCTGCATGGGTGAGCCGAACCGCGTCCTTTTCAGTGGTGATGAGCCGTGCATTCAACTCGCGCGCTCGTACCAGAAGCGCCAGCGCATCGCTATCGTGATAGGCGTGGTGATCGGGATAGGAAACCGTTTCGGCAATCTCAGCACCGAGATCGCGCAAGGTCTGGAAAAATTTGTCAGGCCGCCCGATCCCCGCAAAGGCAAGAAGGGAGCCGCCGCCTGTTTCCAGCGGAGAGGGTGGCCGCACGATGGAACGGAAAACAGGAATGCCGCGCGCCCGTGCGCGCGCGGCTATGCCGTCCCCCGCGTGGCCGCGTCCTGTCAGTATCACCGCATTGGTGCGGGCAAGCGCGCTGTCCACATTTTCGCGAAGGGGCCCGGCGGGGATGAGGCGGCCATTGCCAAGCCCCACCGCAGCA
>JBAYOU010000325.1:0-3048 GCA_041678065.1 Parvibaculum sp.
GAAGAGGATGCGGAACGGAGGCTCGCCTTCGTCAAATCCGCCGGGGAGAGACATCATAAGCGGTTCCACGAAGAGCATGACGAGCGAAGACCGCCTGATGCAGGCAAGCGGTGAGCCGATGATTGTCATTGACGGGCTCGCCAAACGGTTCGGTCCCTTCACCGCCGTTGACACAATCAGCTTTGAGGTCCGCCGGGGCGAGGTTCTCGGTTTTCTCGGGCCGAATGGCGCGGGCAAATCCACGACGATGAAAATGATCACCGGCTTTCTCGCGCCAAGCGCGGGAACGGCGCGTGTATGTGGTCACGACATCATCCAGTCTCCTCTTCAGGCCCAGCGCGAGATTGGCTATCTGCCGGAGGGCGCGCCCGCCTATGGCGATATGACAACGCGCGGCTTTCTCTCCTTCATCGCCCGGGTACGCCGTCTTTCGGGCAGCCAGGCGAGCGACGCCATCGAGCGCGCTGTCGATGCGACCGAACTTCACTCCGTGCTGGAGCAGCCCATCGACACGCTTTCCAAAGGCTTTCGCCGCCGTGTCGGGCTTGCACAGGCGATCCTGCACAATCCGCCCGTACTCATCATGGATGAGCCGACGGATGGTCTTGATCCGAATCAGAAATTCGAAGTGCGCAAGCTGATCGGTCGCATGGCGAAGGAAAAGGCCATCATCATCTCCACCCATATTCTCGAAGAGGTGGATGCGATCTGCACCCGCGCGCTCATCATTGATCGCGGGCGCGTGGTGGCGGATGGTACTCCGGGTGCACTGATGGCGCGCTCGCGCTACCACAATGCGGTTTCGCTCACGCTGAGCGGCCAGAGCACGGTGGCGATTGCCGATCAGCTGCGCAACATTCCGAATATTTCGAGCATCGAGGTGCTGCCGCGCGGCGAGGAGACGACTTTCACGCTCTTCCCGGAAGCCAATTCCGCCAATGACACGCAGCTTGTGGATGCGGTAGCGCGGCTTGCGCGGGAAGAAGGCTGGCATGTGCGCGCGCTTTATGGCGAGCCGGGGCGCCTTGATGAAGTGTTCCGCAGTCTGACGCGCTCCGATACAGCCGGAAGGGACGCGGCATGAACGAACTTCTCGCTATTTTCCGCCGCGAGCTTGGCGGCTATTTCGCCACGCCGCTCGCCTTCATCTTCATCGTGATCTTCCTTTTCACGATGGGGGCCTTCACCTTCTATCTCGGTGGCTATTACGAAAGCGGGCAGGCGGATCTCACCATCTTCTTCAATTTCCATCCGTGGCTTTATCTCTTCCTCATTCCGGCCATCTCCATGAGGCTTTGGGCGGAAGAGCGGCGCACGGGATCGATCGAGCTTCTGCTCTCGCTGCCGATCCCGCTCTGGGCGGCGGTGTTGGGCAAGTTTCTTGCGGCCTGGGTTTTCTCCGGCATCGCGCTCGCGCTCACCTTTCCGATGTGGCTCACCGTCAACTATCTCGGCAATCCGGATAATGGTGTGATCCTTGCCGGTTATATTGGCAGCTTCTTCATGGCGGGTGGCTATCTCGCCATCGGCTCCTGCCTCTCCGCTGTCACCCGCAATCAGGTCATCGCTTTTGTGGTCAGTGTTGTGGTCTGCTTTCTCTTCACGGTTTCAGGGCTTCCCATCGTGACGGATTTTTTCGCAAGTTGGGCGCCGCAGCAGGTGGTTTCCACCATTGCGTCTTTCTCCTTTCTCACGCATTTCAACGCGATCACGCGCGGCGTCATTGATCTGCGCGACGTGATCTATTTTTCCTCGCTGATCGCCGCATGGCTTATCGCCTGTGGCATCGTCGTCGATATGAAGAAGGCGGGGTGATCTGATGATGAACCAGCAGATCAGCCGCTCGGCCTATCGCATCATCACGCTGGTGCTGCTTGCCGTTCTGTTCCTCGCGGTGAACATGTTCTCAAACATCATGTTCCGTTCCGCGCGGATCGATCTCACCGAGAACAATCTCTACACGCTGTCGGCGGGCACGGTGGACGTGGCATCGCACATTGAAGAACCGATCACGCTGCGCTTCTTCTATTCCGAAAAGCTCGCGACGGATTATGCCCGCATCCGCACCTATGCCGGCCATGTGCGTGATCTTCTCGAGGAGATTCGCGCCCATTCAGGCGGCATGTTGCGGCTTGAGGTGATTGATCCTGAGCCCTTCTCGGAAGAAGAAGATCTCGCCATGTCGCTCGGCCTCAAAGGCGCGCCGACACAGACGGGCGACATCATCTATTTTGGCCTTGTCGGCACCAATGCGGTGGACGGGCTGGAATCGATCCCCTTCTTCACGGATGAGCGCGAGCAGTATCTCGAATATGATATTGCGCGCATGATCCAGAATCTGAGCCGACCGCAGCGCCCGGTCCTCGGCATCGTCACCAATCTGCCAATCGACACGGGCACGGGCGGGCTCATGTCGGCAATGCGGGGCGAGTCGCTGCCTTTCATGATCTATGAGGAGTTGCGCGATCGTTTCCAGATCGAGTTTCTGGAGCAGCAATTCGAAGTGGTGCCGGACCGGGTGGATGTGCTGATGATCGTGCATCCGAGGCCGCTGGACGGGCGCACGCTTTACGCCGTTGACCAGTTCGTCATGCGGGGCGGCCATGTGCTTGCCTTTGTCGATCCTCATTCCGAGGTAAGCCTCACGGCGGGGCCGAATGGCGAGCCCGTCCGCGGCTATACCGAAATGTCCGATCTCGGCCCGCTGTTTGAAAGCTGGGGTGTGCATTACGACCCGTCCAGGATCGTTGGCGACAGGGCGATGGCGCAGCGCGTGCGCACCGGGCTTGATGCGCGGCGGCAGGAAAGCGACTACGTCATCTGGCTCGCCGTGCCACGCGGCAATCTCGATGGCGAAGATATCGTCACCTCCGATGTGTCGCGGCTCAATCTCGGCACGGTTGGTCACTTCACGCCGATCAAAGACGCGACGACCACCTTCTCGCCGCTCGTCTTCTCATCTGAAGATGCGCAGCTTTACGATGTGGACTATGTGAAGACGGGCCCGCAGCCCGATGCGCTGCTCAGGAACTTCAATCCTGCGGGTGA
>JBAYOU010000326.1:0-3043 GCA_041678065.1 Parvibaculum sp.
AGCGGGCCCATTTGGGCGACGGCCCCCAGGCCGAGATCGCGCGCAAGGCGGATCGGGGCGATGTCGTTGGAGAAAAGCCGATTGAGCCCGTCCGTCACCAGCGACAACGCCACATTGTCGAAGCGCCGCCAGCTCTGATAGCGCTCCAGCACATCAAGCGCACCGATATCGAGGCCAAGCCGCGCGGCATCAACCACCACTTCAGCAGCAGCGGCCACATCCCGCAGGCCAAGATTGAGCCCCTGCCCCGCAATCGGGTGAATGCCATGCGCAGCATCGCCCACCAGCGCGAGGCGCGGGCGCACATAGTCTCGCGCGAGTTGCAATGTCAGCGGATAGGACCAGCGCGGGCCGACAGGGCGGCACTCGCCGAGATAGTCGCCAAAGCGCGCACGCATCTCTTCTGCAAAGGCATCATTATCGAGCGAGAGGATTGCCTTCGCATCCGCCATCTTTTCCGTCCAGACAAGCGAGGAGCGATTGCCAACCATTGGCAGGATCGCGAAAGGCCCGCCGGGCAGGAAATATTCCTGCGCCACCCCTTCATGGGGCAATTCATGTTCGACGGTCGAGACAATACCCATCTGGCCATAATCCCAGCCAACCGTCTTGATGCCCGCCGCCTGCCGCGTGGGTGAGCCGCGCCCGTCTGCCGCGAAGCAAAGCCGCGCGCTCACCCGCTCACCATTGCCAAGTGTTGCCACCGCCTGCGCGCCATAATCAACACGCGTCACGCTTTGCGGCGCGATGAGGCGGATAAGCGGTTGTTCCTCCGCCGCCTTTTGCAGGGCGATGCGGATATGGCGGTTTTCGATCAGATGGCCAAGCGGCTCATTGCCGATTTCCTTGTGATCGAAATGCAGAAAGAAGGGCGACGCGCCTTCGCGCACCCGCCCGTCTGACACCAGAATATCGTTGATCGGCTGCATCTGCCCGGCGAGATGCCGCGTTACGCCAAGCTGCTCGAACATGCGGCAGGAGGCGAGCGCAATCGCAGAGACGCGCCCGTCAAACCCGGCATCCGTGGCGGTTGCGGGGTCAAGCACATCAACCACAGTGACGCTGAGGCCACCTTGTGCGAGCGCAAGGGCAAGCGGCAGGCCCGCAAGGCCGCCGCCGACGATCAGAACATCGCTATCGGGCTTTCCTGTCATGCGTCCTTCCCTGTCATAGAAAGCAAGATCGTTCGCGCCGCCCCGAAAGGCAAGCGCCTGATGGACGCAGGCCAATGGACGCAAAGCGGGCGACGTCCTAGGCTCCGGCCAACAGGAGGCGTGAGATGAAGTTTGAAGAGATGACCGCTCTGGCCCTTGGCAGTGAGTTCGAGGAAGGCAAGGCCGATCCCCGCGAGGTGACGGAAGCCTATCTGGAACGCGCCCGACGCCTCGACCCGGATCGCCGTGTCTATGTGAGTCTTTTGGAAAAGCGCGCACGGGCCGAGGCCGCCGCCGCGCATGATCGCGCGAAACGGGGCTTCCGCCTTCATGCGTTGGATGGCGTGCCGCTTTCCTGGAAAGACCTGTTCGACGTGGCTGGAGAGCCGACCTCTTCGGGCTCGCTCGCATTGAGAGATAATGTAGCCGCGCGTGACTGCGAACTTCTCGCCCGCGCAACACGGCTTGGCTCCGTGGCGCTCGGCAAGACGACCATGACCGAGCTTGCCTTTTCGGGCCTCGGCATCAATCCGAAAGTCGGCACGCCCGCAAACCCGCATGATGAAAAAATCGAGCGCGTGCCGGGCGGTTCATCAGCGGGGGCTGGCGTTTCCGTGGCCGCAAAACTCGCGCCTGCCGCCATCGGCTCGGATACGGGCGGCTCGGTGCGCATTCCCGCTGCGTGGAACGGGCTTGTCGGCCTGAAGACCACGGCAGGACGTCTCCCCATGAACGGCACCGTGCCGCTCTCACCCACCTTCGACACAGCAGGTCCGCTCGCAAAGGATGTGGCGGATGCGGCCGCGCTTTTCGCCCTTCTCGAAGGTCGTGCGATGCCGCCCCTTCACGCGGCTGATCTTTCCCGCACCGTCTTCTGGGTGCCGGAGAACGGCGTTGTCTGGGAGAACACCGAACCGCAAATCATCTCGGCACTTCACGGTGCGATCCACCGCCTCGTCCATGCAGGCGCGCGCATCATTGAAAAATCATTGCCAGAGCTTGACGATATCCATGCCCTTGCATGGGACCCGAAGGCAAGCCGCCTCGTCGCCGAGGCTTACGCGCAATGGGGCGAGATGCTGGCGGCAAATGAGAAGCTGATCTATCGCCCTGTCTTTGAGCGCGTCATGGCGGGGGCGAAACTCACCGCCGCAGACATCATCCGGGCAGACCTGAAGCGCCGGGAAATATCGGCGCGCTACATCGCGGCAACGGCGGGCGTCGACGCCGTGATCTTCCCCACCGTCGCCATCGCGCCGCCGCCCATTGTCACGCTGGAAGATGGCGGTGATGCCTATGGGCAAGCAAACCGCATGGCGCTTCGCAATGCGACCATCGGCAACCAGCTTGGCCTCAGCGCCATCACGCTTCCCTGTGGGCGCGATGACAATGGCATCCCGATCGGCCTCATGCTTCAGGCAGCACCCATGAGAGAAGAAAAACTTCTCTCCCTCGCCATCGCGATAGAGCGGCTTTTCTTCCGCGAGTGAGAGGCTGTCTGGAAAGCCTTTCCCCCCGATCGTCATGCCCGGACTTGATCCGGGCATCCACACGTCTTGCTCCGCGCTTGTGTCATGGATTGCCGGCCAAATATTCTAAAGGCAGGCCCGGCAATGACGCGTTTAGTGCGTTGACCATCTGGGCGGTCTTGGCAAACCTTCCAAAGAGTCTCCAAACAGAAAGCCCGGACATTTCTGTCCGGGCTTCTTTTTTCCAGCATGATGTCAGATCAGTTCACGACCTGCTGCCGCGCGCGATCTTCCAATGCGCGCTTCTGGATATAGGCTTTCACCGCCTCCACATCCTCCGCAGACAGATGATCGGCAAAGCTTGCCATGCCAGTGTCGGAGAGCATGCCGCCGCGCACGATGTCGTCGAAATGTTCGCGC
>JBAYOU010000327.1:0-3023 GCA_041678065.1 Parvibaculum sp.
ATCCGTGACGGGCTTGCCGCCGCCCATGCGCTGGCAGAAAGGCTCGCTGCGGCACCCCCCTCGCTTCTTCCCTTGCCTGAGCAGGTGGCGGAGGCGCGCCGCGCGCTTGCCGATGTTGCAACGCCGCTCCGCGCGCATCTTGCGGCCATGCTCGGCGATGAATTGCCGCTTCTTGCACGGGATGGCGGTTTCGTTGCAAAGGGCGCGAGCGCCGAACTCGATGAGACGCGCGCCCTGCGCGATGATGTGCGCAAGCTCATTGCCGGGCTTCAGGCGCGATATGCAGAAGAAACCGGCATCGCGGCGCTTAAGGTCCGGCACAATAATGTGCTTGGCTATTACATCGAGGTGCCGCCGCGCCATGGCGAAAAACTGACAAAGCCGCCTTTCTCCGACACCTATATCCACCGCCAGACCATGGCGAATGCCATGCGCTTCACCACACCGGAGCTTGCCTCGCTTGCAAGCCGGATTGCTGAGGCGGCAGGACGCGCGCTCGAAATCGAACTCGGCATATTCGACGGACTGGTTGCCGCTTCTGTCGGAGAAGCCACCGCTCTGTCGCGGGCCGCAGAAGCACTTGCCGCGCTTGATGTGATGGCGGCCCTTGCCGAGCTTGCCGCCGAACGCCGGCACACACGCCCGCGCGTTGATGACAGCCTCGCCTTTTCAGTGAAAGGCGGGCGTCATCCTGTGGTCGAAGCATCGCTTGCGCGCAGCGGCGAGGCTTTCGTGCCGAATGATGCCGATTTGAGCGCGGATGAAACGGCCACCGGCGAAAGCAAAAGGCTCTGGCTTCTGACCGGCCCCAATATGGCCGGCAAATCAACCTTCCTCCGCCAGAACGCGCTCATTGCCATCATGGCGCAGATGGGTGCCTTCGTGCCCGCCGATGAAGCGCATATCGGCGTGGTGGACCGGCTCTTCTCCCGCGTCGGTGCAGCCGATGATCTCGCGCGCGGTCGCTCCACCTTCATGGTCGAAATGGTGGAGACGGCAGCGATCCTCAATCAGGCAGGCCCGCGCTCGCTTGTCATTCTGGATGAGATCGGTCGCGGCACGGCGACCTTTGACGGGCTGTCGATTGCTTGGGCGGCGGTTGAGCATCTGCATGAGGTGAACAGGTCACGCGCGCTTTTTGCGACGCACTACCACGAACTCACCGTGCTTTCCGAAAAGTTGCCACAGCTTGCCAATGCCACCATGAAGGTGAAGGAATGGAAAGGCGATGTCGTCTTTTTGCATGAAGTCGGCCCCGGCGCGGCGGATCGTTCCTATGGCATTCAGGTTGCAAAGCTCGCCGGCTTGCCGCCAGCCGTCATCACCCGCGCACAGGCTGTTCTCACCGCGCTCGAAAAGGGAAGCGATCGCGAGGCGCGCGCAAAACTCGTCGATGATTTACCGCTTTTTTCAGTGCGCGCCGATATCGCTCCGTCAACGGAGGAAAGTGCGACAGAGGCAGCCCTGAAGGAGATCAATCCGGATGACCTCACGCCAAAGGAAGCGCTGGAATTGCTCTACAAGCTGAAGGCGCTGGCCGGTAGCTGAGGCAGCTTGCCCCAACTGAAACCCGCGCGCCCCCAACCGTCATGCCCGGGCTTGATCCGGGCATCCACGCGGTCGGTTCCGCGCTTGCGTCATGGATTGCCGGGTCGAGCCCGGCAATGACGAAGCGGGATGGAGGGAGGTGGATCGTCGCGGCCTTCCCGCTCCCCCCAATCGTCATGCCCGGACTTGATCCGGGCATCCACGCGGTCGGCTCCGCGCTTGCGCCATGGATTGCCGGGTCGAGCCCGGCAATGACGGAGTGGGTTGGAGGGAGGTGGATCGTCGCGGCCTACCCGCTTCCCCCCGATATCGTCATGCCCGGACTTGATCCAGGCATCCACGCGGCTGGCTCCGCGCTTGCGCCATGGATTGCGGGGTCAAGCCCGGCAATGACAGAGAGGAGAAAGCAACCTACTTTCGCGCGATATAGATGCACTCGTCGCGCAGCAGGCCCCATTTCACCTCTTCTTCCGGCGCGCGGCGGTAAGCCTCGACGGAAGTGAACCCCGCCGCTTTCAGCTTCGTCGCAAAATCGCGCCCGTAAAAGCGCTTGTGGTCCGTGCCGCCGAAATGCGCAAACCGCTCATCTGGGTCGGTGATGGCGGGGTTCTCATACGTTTCGTCGCGCGACAGGTTGATCGGCACGGAGAAGAAGCCATAGCCACCCGGCTTCAGCACACGGCACATTTCCGACATGGCCGCGCGATCATCATCGACATGCTCAAAGACATGGTTCGCAATCACCACGTCGAAGAAATCATCCGGTCGGTCTATCTTCGTGATGTCGAGGCGAAACTTTGCAATCGGCGCGTAAAGATCGGCGGGCTCGTAATCCGGGTTGTTCTTCATCGCCCGCATCAGCCACTTTTCCGGACCGAATTGCAGGATCTTCTTCGTCGTCAGATCAATATTGTGATCATTGAGGTAGAGCTGCAGCAGGCGGTGGCGTTCGCGCGAACCGCAATTGGGGCAGCGTGTATCCCAGCGGGAAGGACGCCCGACCGACAGAAAGATGCCGTGATAAGAGCAGACGGG
This sequence comes from Parvibaculum sp., assembly GCA_041678065.1. Lineage (GTDB taxonomy): Bacteria > Pseudomonadota > Alphaproteobacteria > Parvibaculales > Parvibaculaceae > Parvibaculum. The sequence goes on from JBAYOU010000327.1 coordinate 2,584, forward strand.
GCAGGTGCGATGGATTTTCTTCCGCGAAAATTGTTTGCGGTCCTTCAGCCAGCCCTGCAGCAATCGGCTGAAAATCTTGCGCCGGTCGATCTCGCTATTCTGCTTCAAATCCTGTCCGCCTGTTCGCCCGGCTCAAGTTTCGCGGGGGCCTTCATAAAGTTCGGGCCACAATGTCTGTCTGGGCGTTTTCTTGTCAAGGCGGGGTTCATGAGCGGGTTGCACGAATGAGGGACGGCCTCGCATGGGCCACCCCCCTGAATCTCGTCAGAGCGTGTTCGGCACCACATAAAGCGCCTCAAGCGACTGGCGAAGATCGCTCACACCTTCTGTCGGTGCGCCGCTGCTGCATTTCTCCATGCCCTGCTTGTGAAGCGTGCGGGCATTCTCCGCATAAGGCAGCTTCGATTTGAATTTCATGACGAAATCATACTGCTCATCAA
>JBAYOU010000328.1:0-3020 GCA_041678065.1 Parvibaculum sp.
GAGTGCCAGCGTTTCGCGATGTTCCGCGCCCGGCTCGCCGGTAAAGACGCGGCAGTCGATCAGGCCGGGGGAGAGGACGTGGCCGTTACAATCCACCACTTCGGCGCCATCCGGCAGTCCGTCATTGAAAAGGGCGGGGCCGAGATCGGCGATGACGCCATTCTCGACAAGCAATCCGCCCACTTCGTCATAGCCGCTGGCGGGGTCAATCAGGCGCGCATTGATGAAGGCGGTGCGGCTCATCTGGCGCCCCCATGTGCGAGATGGGGACCGTTTGGAAGATTGCGCGCCAACGCGTCCAGCACGGCCATGCGCACGGCGACGCCCATCTCCACCTGTTCACGAATGAGGCTGCGGTCAATATCGTCGGCGACTGCGCTGTCGATTTCCACGCCCCGGTTCATCGGGCCGGGATGCATGATGAGCGCATCTGGCTTCGCATAGGCGAGCTTTGCGTAGTCGAGGCCGTAGAAGTGGAAATATTCGCGCTGCGAGGGCACATAAGAGCCGCTCATGCGCTCAAGCTGAAGGCGCAACATCATCACGATATCAACACCTTCGAGGCCTTGCTTCATATCGTGGAAGACTTCCACGCCAAGCCGTTCCACGCCGGGCGGCATGAGCGTAGAAGGTCCTATGACGCGTACACGCGCACCCATCGCATGAAGCAGGAGAATGTTCGAGCGGGCGACGCGGCTGTGAAGAATATCACCGCAAATGGCGACGAGCAGACCCTGAAGGCGGCCCTTGCGGCGGCGGATCGTCAGTGCGTCGAGCAGCGCCTGTGTCGGATGTTCATGCGCGCCATCGCCCGCATTAATGACCGAGCAGGAGACTTTCTGCGAGAGAAGCTCCACAGCGCCGGAGTTCTGGTGGCGGATGATGATGAGGTCGGGATGCATCGCGTTCAGCGTCACTGCCGTGTCGATCAGCGTCTCGCCCTTCTTCACCGAAGAGGAGGAGACCGACATGTTCATCACATCGGCACCGAGGCGCTTCCCCGCCAGTTCAAAGGAGCTTTGGGTGCGGGTTGAGGCTTCGAAAAAGAGATTGATCTGCGTGCGGCCGCGCAGCACGGAACCCTTCTTGTCGACCTGCCGGTTCTGTTCGACATAAGTGTCGGCCAGATCGAGAAGTGCGGTGATGTCGGAAGGGGAAAGGCCTTCTATGCCCAGCAGATGCCGGTGCGGGAAGATGGCTTGCGGCTGTTTGTCAGCATTGGTCATTAAAGCCGCATTGTATAGGGCCGATTCCCGCGTGCGGCAAGGTGGATTTGGCCGTGGAGAAGCCGGGTGTTACGCTGGATGACCGCTTTGAAGAGAGGTTTGGATCATGGCTAGCCCCTTGGAAATGCCCGCCGATTTTGCGACGCATGAGGTGTTCAACCAGCCGCCGCCGCTTGAGGATGTGAACCTTTTCACCGGCGACAAGGCGCTTCAGGAGGCGGTGGAGCGGGAAGGGGCGGCGCATGCCAAAGCCTCGCTTTCAGCTTTCGGGGCCAAGGTCGGTTCGGCGGAGGTGCTGGATCTGGGGCGGCAGGCGAACGCCTATCTGCCGGTTCTGAAAAGTTATGATCGTTTCGGCCATCGGGAGGACCGGGTGGAGTTTCATCCGGCCTATCATCGGCTCATGGCGCTTTCGGTGGAGCAGGGACTGCATGGTTCGCCCTGGGACCATCTGAAAGGCGGGCTTGATGCGAAGCCAAAGCCCGGCGCTATCGTCGCGCGGCTGGCTGGCACCTATATGATGACGCAGGCCGAGGCCGGTCATGGCTGCCCCATCACCATGACGAATGCGGCTGTGCCCGCACTTCTCTTCCAGCCTTCGCTTGCGAAGGAATGGGTGCCGCGCATTCTCTCCCGCGACTATGATGAGCGTTTCCTGCCCGCCGACCAGAAGAAGGGCGTCACCTTCGGCATGGGCATGACGGAAAAGCAGGGTGGCACGGATGTGCGCGCCAATACGACGGTCGCGCATCCTGCGGGCGCGGGCGGGCCGGGCGAGGAATATCGCATCACCGGCCATAAATGGTTTTTCTCCGCGCCAATGTGTGACGCGTTCCTTGTGCTGGCGCAGGCACCGAACGGACTTTCCTGTTTCCTGATGCCGCGCTTTTGCCCCGATGGCAGCGTGAACGCCATTCGCATTCAGCGTCTGAAAGACAAGGTCGGCAACAAGTCGAATGCTTCTTCCGAGGTGGAGTTTCAGGCGGCATCTGGCTGGCTCATCGGCGAGGAAGGGCGCGGTGTGCGCAACATCATCGAGATGGCGACCTATACGCGGCTTGATTGCGCGGTGGCGACGGCGGGGATGATGCGGCAGGCCGTTTCTCAGGCGGTGCATCATTGCTCCTACCGCACGGTGTTTCAGAAGAAGCTGATCGACCAACCCTTGATGGCGAATGTGCTGGCGGACCTTGCGCTGGAAACGGAAGCGGCGACGGCGCTCTCCTTCCGCGTGGCGCGCAGTTTCGACCGCGCGCATGAAGATGAAGCGGAGGCCGCCTTCCGCCGCATCATGACGCCGGTTGCGAAATACTGGGTCTGCAAACGCGCGCCGAACCTCGCCTATGAGGCGATGGAGTGTCTGGGCGGCAATGGCTATGTGGAAGAGGGGATCGCGGGCCGCATCTATCGCGAGATGCCGGTCAACGCGATCTGGGAAGGCTCGGGCAATGTCATGTGCCTCGACGTGCTGCGCGCGCTCTCGCGCGAGCCGGAGGCGCTGGAGGTTGTGTTCGCGGAACTTGAGAAGGCGCGCGGCGCAAGCACGGCCTATGACGGCGCGCTTGATGCGCTGAAGGACGCTTTCACCGACATGGGCTCGCTCGAAGCGCGCTCACGGCAGATCGTCGAGCAGATGGCGAAACTCGCTTCCGCTTCCATCCTGCTACAACACGCGCCGGGCTTCGTGTCGGACGCCTATTGCCAGACACGGCTGGGACGCGACTGGGGTGACGTTTACGGAACGCTGCCGGTGGGGGCGGATGTGCGGGCGATCAACGAGCGGGCGCGGGTGGC
>JBAYOU010000329.1:0-3014 GCA_041678065.1 Parvibaculum sp.
CGCGCTGATCAAGGTGCCGGATGTGAATGTCAGTTTTGCGGGCGATGCGCTGCTGAGGCACAAATCCGCTGACATTGGAATTGCTGTGGCAATTGATGGTGGCCTCATCACGCCGATCATTCGCAATGCCGAGAAGAAGGGCCTCGCCGAGATTTCGCAGGAAGCAAAATCGCTTTCCGCACGCGCCCGCGACAAGAAACTCAAGCCTTCGGAGTTCGAGGGCGGCAGCTTCTCCATTTCCAATCTTGGCATGTTCGGCATCAAGCACTTTACTGCTGTCATCAACCCGCCTCAGGCGGCGATCCTCGCCGTTGGCAAAGGTGAAGAGCGTCCGGTGGTAAAGAAGGGCAAGGTCAAGGTCGCGACGATCATGACAGTCACCATGTCCTGCGACCATCGCGCGATAGATGGTGCGCTCGGCGCACGCTTCCTTGATGCGTTCAAATCCTATGTGGAATATCCGGCAAGGATGCTTCTGTGATGGCAGATCAGTTTGATGTTGTGGTGATCGGTTCCGGCCCCGGCGGCTATGTCGCGGCGATCCGTGCGTCACAACTTGGCCTCAAAACCGCAATCGTGGAGCGGGATGTGCTGGGCGGCATCTGCCTCAACTGGGGCTGCATCCCGACAAAGGCACTGCTCCGCTCTGCCGAGATTTACGAGACGATGCAGCACCTCGGTGACTATGGGCTCAAGGCGGAGAAGATCGCTTATGACGCGGAAGCCGTTGTGAAACGGAGCCGTGATGTGGCTGCGCAGCTTTCAGCCGGCGTCACCTTCCTCATGAAGAAGAACAAGATCGATGTGATCGAAGGGACGGGCAAGCTTGCCGGAGAGGGCAAGATTGCCATCGAGGGGAAAGACGGCAAGTCGCGCACCATATCAGCGAAGAACATCATCCTCGCCACCGGAGCTCGGGCGCGGGTGATCGAAGGCCTGGAGCCTGATGGTAAAACCATCTGGAGCTACCGCGAGGCGATGGTGCCGAAGGCAATCCCGAAGTCGCTGATCGTTGTCGGGTCGGGTGCCATCGGCATCGAGTTTGCGAGCTTCTACCGCGCCTTCGGAACGGAGGTCACGGTGGTTGAAGTGCTGGACCGCATTCTCCCGGCGGAAGACGAAGAGATTTCCAAAGAAGCTGCCCGCGCCTTCAAGAAGCGCGGCATACATATCCTTACAGGCGCCAAGATCGGCAAGATGGATATCTCCGCCAAGGGCGCAAGAATGGAAGTCACGACGGGCAGCAAGAGCGAAACGCTAGCGGCTGAGAAGGTCATCTCGGCGGTCGGTATTGTCGGTAATGTCGAAAATCTCGGCCTTGAAGAGGCAGGCATAAAGATCGAGAAAACCCATGTCGTCGTGAATGAATGGCTGGAAACAGGCATGAAGAATGTTTACGCCATCGGCGATCTCGTCGGCCCGCCCTGGCTCGCGCATAAGGCGAGTCATGAGGGCGTGCTCGCAGCAGAACGGATTGCGGGTGTGAAGGGCATTCATCCACTCGATACACGGCGCGTCCCCGGTTGCACCTATTCAACGCCCCAGATCGCCAGTGTCGGTCTCACGGAAGCAAAGGCGAAAGAGCAGGGGCATGAGGTGAAGGTCGGTCGCTTTCCCTTCAAGGCGAACGGAAAGGCAATCGCGCTTGGTGAAACAGGCGGCTTCGTCAAAACGATCTTCGACGCGAATACGGGCGAACTTCTCGGCGCGCATATGATCGGTCCGGAAGTCACCGAACTTATACAGGGCTATGGCATCGCCATGACGCTGGAGACGACGGAAGCCGAACTCATGCAGGCCGTCTTCCCGCACCCCACACTTTCTGAAGCGATGCACGAAGCCGTGCTCGACGCCTATGGCCGCGTCCTCCATACTTGATCTGCAGGATCAATGCGGGGGATCAGGTGAACAACGAGATAGAGAAAGCCGCGCCTGCGGCCACGCCAAAAAATGCTGTCGTGGTACTACTCGACAGTCTCAATCGGCATATGCTGGGCGCTTATGGTGGGACGGAGTTTACGACGCCGAATCTCGACCGTTTCGCCGCGCGTGCCACGCGCTTCACCCGGCACTTCACCGGTTCGCTTCCCTGCATTCCCGCGCGCCACGACATTCTCTGCGGTGCGCTTGATTTTCTCTGGCGCCCCTGGGGCTCGGTTGAGCTGTGGGAGGATGCCATCACCTATGAGCTGCGCAAGAAGGGCGTGGTGACGCAGCTTATCTCCGATCATCCTCATCTCTTTGAAACGGGCGGCGAGAATTATCATATCGATTTTACCGCCTGGGATTACCAGCGCGGCCATGAGGGCGATCCGTGGAAGACGCGGCCTGATCCGAGCTGGGCGGGCGCACCGAATTTCATGCGCAAGCACATGCCCTATGATGACTCGCGCGGCTATTTCCGCGGTGAGGAGGATTTCCCCGGTCCGCGCACCATGGGTGCGGCGGCGCGTTGGCTGTCGGAGAATGCAGGTCATCACGATCGATTCATGCTTTTCGTGGATGAGTTCGATCCGCATGAGCCCTTCGACACGCCGGAGCCATATGCATCCATGTATGATCCGGATTGGGAAGGGCCGCACCTCATCTGGCCGCCCTATGTGCAGGGCGGCATCGCCAAGGGCGTGATTGATGAGCGACAGGCACGCCAGCTACGCGCGTCCTATGGCGGCAAGCTCACCATGATCGATAAATGGTTCGGCCGCATATTGGATGAACTCGACCGGAAGAATCTCTGGGACGACACGCTCGTCATTCTGTGTACGGATCACGGACACTATCTAGGAGAGAAGGATATCTGGGGCAAGCCCGGCGTACCGGTCTATGAACCGCTAAGCCATATTCCGCTGATGATTGCACATCCCGGCATCGCGCCCGGCACATGCGATGCACTGACGACGAGCGTTGACCTCTTCGCGACGCTTGCGGAATGCTTCGGTGTCGAAGTCCGCCAGCGCACACATGGCCGATCGCTTCTGCCTCTGATGCGCGGGGAAACAGGCAGTGTGCGGGAC
>JBAYOU010000330.1:0-3012 GCA_041678065.1 Parvibaculum sp.
AAAGAAGTCGCGCGTGCCGATGGCGCTTTCGAGATAGCCGAAATGGTTTGCGACTTCGCTTTCAAGGCGTGGCTGAAGCGGTTTGCCAGCCTCGCCAAGCCGCATGAGATACATGGACAGCATCACCGGCAGCATGGCGGAGCCTTCCGCGTAGTGCATCCAGTGCAGATAGCAGACGTAATCCGGCGACGCCTCATCGGGCATCAGACCGCCCTTGCCATATTTGCGGATCAGATAATCCACAATCGCGCCTGACTCCGCGATGGTGAGGTCGCCGTCGGTGATGACGGGTGACTTGCCGAGCGGGTGGATGGCTTTCAGTTCTTCCGGTGCGAGGTTTGTTTGCGGGTCACGCTGATAGCGCTTGATCTCATACTCCAGCCCCAGTTCCTCCAGCAGCCAGAGAATGCGCTGGGAGCGGGAATTGTTCAGGTGATGAACCGTGATCATGGGGGCGCCTTTCAGGATGTGTGCGCTATGCAGCTTTCAGCGCGTGAACGCTAAAGAACTTCCTTGCATCCGTCCAGACACGGACGGTTTCATAGCCTGCTTCTCGCGCGAGTTTTCCAAATCCATCGAGGTGGTACTTGTGAGAACTTTCTGTGTGGATCGTCTCGCCCACCGCGAAGTTGAAGCGGTTTGTGCCTATGGTGACCTGCTGAGCCTTCAGGCTCACAAGATGCATTTCGATCCGCTCAACGTTACTGTTCCAGCGCGCTTCGTGGCGAAAGGCGGAGAGGTCGAATGTGCCGCCCAGTTCGCGGTTGATCCGGCGGAGCAGATTCAGGTTGAACGCTGCTGTCACGCCTGCGGCATCATCATAGGCCGCATGCAGAATATCGAGACCTTTCACAAGATCGACACCGACAATCATCAACGCGCCATGACCCATCAGCTTGCGGGTAACGCGGAGGAAGTCCGCCGCTTCCTCGCGCGTGAAATTGCCGATGGTTGAGCCGGGGAAGAAGCCGAGTGTTCGCCGATAGTGGATGCCCGGTGGCTCGGGCAGGGTGAAGGGTCTTGTGTAGTCCGCGCAGACGGGCAGGATGGGCAAGTCGGGGAAGTGCGCCGCAATGGTGTTGTTTGCGGCCATCATATGTTCGCGCGAGATCTCGACCGGTAGATAGGCCGCAGGCTTTTCAAGCGCGTGAAGGAGAAGCCGTATCTTCACACCTGCGCCCGACCCTAGTTCCACGATGCGTGCTGCAGGCCCGGCAAGTGCGGCGATGTCATCCGCGTGATTTTCTAGAATGCGAAGCTCCGTGCGCGTCGGATAATATTCTGGCAGATCGCAAATCTTGTCGAAAAGCTGAGAGCCGCGTTCATCATAGAAGAATTTGCAAGGCAGGCTTTTCTGCGGCGCCGAAAGGCCCCGGATGACGCTGCCCAGAAACTCATCCACGGTTGGTTCAAGATCCTGCAACGCTTCGATACGGTTTGGATGCGAGGGTGTCATGCGTCCTCCGCCAGCCGGAAGCCGCTGAACTGCCAGCGGGCGGCGGGTCCGAAAAAATTGCGATAGGTGAGGCGCTCATGGCCGGGTGGCGTGGCGCAGGAGCGACCGCGCAGCACCATCTGGTTGACCATGAACTTGCCGTTATATTCACCGACAGCGCCGGGTGCGGGCTGGAAGCGCGGGTAGGGTAGATAGGCGCTTCCTGTCCATTCCCACGCATCCTGCGTGAAGCCGGGGGCGAGCGGGCGCGGATGTGGATTTTGCTCGGCGCAGCGTGCATTTGCTGTCGCATGGTGCCGCGCGGCGACTTCCCATTCTGCTTCGGTCGGCAGACGCTTGCCTGCCCATGCGGCATAAGCTGCAGCTTCGTAATAGCTTACATGGATGACAGGTTCGTCTTCGCGGAGCAGCTGCATGCCGTGGAGCGTGTAGCTTTCCCAGAGCCCGTCGCGCTGTTGCCAATAAGCAGGCGCTTGCCAGCCCTCACGCTGGATGAGATCCCAGCCTTCCGCAAGCCAGAACTCGGCGCGCTGATAGCCACCATCATTTACGAAATCCAGATATTCACCGATGCTTACCGGGCGTGTTGCGATGCGCGCTTCATGGATGAAGGTCTGATGAGCCGGGCCTTCATTGTCGAAGGCAAAGCCGTCACCCGTATGACCAATCGTGTGGACGCCTCGTGGAAGGGTGAACCATTCGAGCGGCGGGGCGGAAACATTTGCGGGCGGCTTCTTGCCGCGCGCGCAATAGACGGGTGCGAGCGGGTTGAGCGAGAAGGCATGTTTGATGTCGGTGAGCAGCAATTCCTGATGCTGCTGTTCGTGATGAAGGCCAAGTGTGACGAGCGGCAACAGTGATGCATCCCATTGCGGGATGAAGCGCGACATTGCCTCATCCACATACGCGCGATAGGCGGTAACGTCTTCCACGCCTGGTCGCGTGAGCATGCCGCGCGCGGCGCGCGGATGGCGTGCACCAGCAGCTTCATAATAGGAGTTGAAGAGATAGCCGTAACGTTCATCGAAGGGAGTGTAGCCCGAGGCGTGCGGGGTCAGCAGGAAAGTCTCGAAGAACCAGCTTGTATGCGCGCGGTGCCACTTTGTCGGGCTAGCATCCGGCATGGACTGGATCGTCTGATCTTCCGCGCTGAGCGGCGCGGCAAGTGCCTCTGTCGCCGCCCGTATTTGCGCATAGCGGTTAACGAGGGAGTGTGAAAGCCCATCCGTCGCGCATTCGGCAGGGCGGGCATGGTTCTTTTCGTTTTCCGATGTGGATGTGTCGCGCATGGGCGGTTTTTTCCCTTCTCTCCGCCTGCTGAAAACGCATGCGGCAGAGATGGGGTTCCATGCTCTCTCTGTCAGTGTGGGGTCGGGCCTCTGGTGACAGGTGGTGTCAGGAGAGGGCATTGGCAAAACAAAAAAGGCCGGGCTGTTGGCCCGGCCTCCAAATTTCTGCGAATGCAGAATGTGTCACGCGACGGTCAGGTTCGCAGCCGATGTCTTGCCGCGCTCCGTGACGAGTTCGTAATTGATCGTCTGGCCTTCGTTGAGCGA
>JBAYOU010000331.1:0-3010 GCA_041678065.1 Parvibaculum sp.
CGCTTCCTCCCAGTCCTGATTGCAGGTAGCGCAGGGGCGATCATCCTTGCGATAGACTGTTCGCCCGAAGCGATCCTGCACGCGGTCCACCAGTGTGGGCGTCACGCGCTTTCCGCCATTGTCGAGCACGGCATAGGCACCGACGAGTCGCATCAGCGTTGTTTCACCTGCGCCCAGCGCCATGGAGAGAACGGGCGGCATGTTGTCGGTGACGCCGAAGCGGCGTGCATAATTCGACACGGTTTGCGGGCTGACGTATTGCGCGAGGCGTACCGTCATGAGGTTGCGCGAATGTTCGAGGCCAAAGCGCAGCGTGGAGGGGCCGTAGAAACGGCGCTCATAGTTTTCCGGTTTCCAAAGACCGAGATCGCCCCCCTGATCGAGCACGAAAGGCGCATCGAGCACGAGAGACGACGGCGTGAAACCCTTGTCGAGGGCTGCTGCATAGACGAAAGGCTTGAAGGCCGATCCCGGCTGGCGGAGCGCCTGCACCGCGCGATTGAATTCTGACAGGCCAAAGCTGAAACCGCCCTGCATGGCGAGCACGCGGCCTGTATGCGGGTCCATCGCAAGCGCGGCCCCGTTCACGGCAGGCACCTGCTCCAGCGCGTAATGCTTTGGGTCTTTCTTGTCGTCGCTGTAAACAGGCGACACCCAGATGATGTCACCTACGGAAACGACCTCGGACGGACGCGTTATTTCAGGCCCGAGATAAAGCTCGTTTACATTCTTGCGCGCCCATTTCATCGTCGAGAAAGGCACATCGGCCTTTACGATCTCGGTCGAGAAAGAGCCATCCGGCTCGCGCAGGGGGCGAAGACCCACTACGATCCTGTCGGTTTCGACGGCAAGCACAGCGGCAAGCGTCCATGGCTCGAGATCGGGCGCGACCGGCATGCCAGCCAATGCTTCTTGCCAATTCTCGCCCGTCTCCAGCGTCTTCACGGGCCCGCGCCAGCCATAGCGGCGGTCATAGGCAATGAGACCGGCACGCAGTTCGCTCGCCACAATCTCCTGCAAGCGCGTGTCGATTGTAGTGCGGACTGAGAGCCCGCCTTCGTAGAGTTTCTGTTCGCCATAAATGCCGATGAGCTCGCGGCGCACCTGCTCCACAAAATAATTGGCGTTACGGATCTGCACCCCGCGCTGGCGGAGTGTGACATCAAGACCGGAGGCACGCGCTTCTGCCGCCTCATAGGAGGTGATGAAGCGCTCTTCCGCCATGCGCGAAATCACCCAGTTGCGGCGGGCGAGCGCGCGTTCACGGAAACGGTAGGGATGGTAGTTATTCGGCGCCTTGGGCAGCGTCGCCAGATAAGCGGCGTCCGCAACGGTGAGTTCGTCGAGCGACTTGCCAAAATAATTGAGCGCAGCGGCTGCAACGCCATATGAGCCGATGCCGAGATAAATCTCGTTCAGATAGAGCTCAAGAATGCGGTCCTTTGTGAATGCCTGCTCCAGCCTGAAAGCGATCAACGCCTCTTTCAGCTTGCGGTCGAAAGTGACATCGGAGGAGAGCAGAAAATTCTTGGCTACCTGCTGCGTGATGGTCGATGCGCCGACAAGGCGACGGTCATTCAGCACATTCGACACGTTGTCGATCATTGCGCGGACAATACCGGTCGCATCAACACCACCATGCGAATAAAAATTCTTGTCTTCCGCCGCAAGAAACGCCTCGACGACACGGGGGGGAATGGCGGAGATCGGCACATAGAGGCGGCGCTCACGCGCAAACTCGCCGATGAGTTCGCCGTCGCCCGCATGAACACGGGTCATCACCGGCGGCTCGTAATTGGCGAGTTTCGTATAATCCGGCAAGTCCTGGTTGACACGCCAGATCATGTAGCCGCCAGCCATCAGGCCACCCATGAACAGGACCAGAATGATCGCCGCTACAATCGAAAGAACTCTCAGCATCGGGCGCTCTGTCCCCAGTTACTCACCATCTCGTCCGGCGGCCTCTAAAGATGAATTATGTCATGCACGAGGCGGCAAAACGACCTCGTGCGCAGGACAATCATATAAAGCGGTGATTCACCAAAAAAGCGTTGCCAGAACAACTCAGTTTGGCATCTCGGCAAGCCGGTCACCGAAATAACGGTCCACGGCGCGGGCCATGGTCTTGGCCATTCCTGCCCGCCAGCTCGCATTCACAAGCTGCTTCTCATCCTCCTTATTGGTGAGGAATCCAAGCTCCACCAGCACGGAGGGCACATCCGGTGCCTTCAGCACGACAAAACCTGCAAAACGGTGGGCGGGGCTCAATGTCTGGGTTTTCTGGCTCGCATAATCGACCAGCGACTTCGCAAAACGCGAGGAATAATTCTTGGTTTCGCGCTGGGCGAGATCGATCAGGATGCCGGTCACTTCCGGTGTCTCCCCCTGCAGGTCGAGGCCGGCAATAAGGTCAGCCTGATTTTCCTTGCGAGCGAGAGCCGCAGCTTCGGCGTCGGACGCCGTTTCCGACAGCGTATAGACCGAAAGCCCCCGGACATTGGGCTTCTGGATCGCGTCAGCATGCACCGAGATGAAGAGGTCGGCCTTGTGCCGGCGCGCTATGGCAACACGCTCCCGCAACGGAATAAAGATGTCGGCATCGCGGGTGAGATGCACTTCATAGCGGCCAGAGGCGCGCAATTCTTCCGCTAACTGCCGCGCGAAGGCGAGCACGACATTCTTTTCCTTCACGCCTGAAGGCCCCTGCGCACCGGGGTCCACGCCGCCATGCCCGGCATCGATGACGACAATGCGGCGGCGCTCCTCGCGCTGCGTGGGCGGGCTGATCGGAACGGCGGCAACAGCGGCAAGCTCGGCAGCAGCCTCGGCCGCCGTATCCGTTGCGCCTGCGGGCAAGCCTGCCGTACGGGCGAAGCTCGCCGCATCCGTGGGCGCGAGATCGATCACCATGCGGCGACCGAAGCCTGATTGCGGATCAAGAACGAAATCGCGCGCGACCGCGACTGGCTGGTCGGTATCGATAACGACGCGCCATGTATTCGCTTCAAAG
>JBAYOU010000332.1:0-3008 GCA_041678065.1 Parvibaculum sp.
ATCGACACGGCGCTCAGCCGCGTTCTTGGCGGTGAAAATCTCGTCTCTTTTGACGACGACGCCTATGAGCGGATGAGCCAGGCGATGCGGGAGGCAGATATGATCCTCATTACGCATGAGCATATGGACCATATTGGTGGCCTGGCCGAGCATCCCGAACTTCCCGGCATTATGCCGTCCGCCAAACTCACGACCGAACAGCTTGCCGATCCGAGCTACCGCGAGCCCGCAGCATTCGAGCCGGGGTTCCTCGATAGCTATGAAACATTCGACTACGACAAATATGCTGTGGTCGCGCCGGGTGTGGCGCTGATCAAGGCCGAGGGCCATTCACCCGGCAGCCAGATGATCTATGTGCAGCTTGCCGATCTCTCCGAAGTACTTTTCATCGGTGATGTGGCCTGGCATTACCGCAACATTCAGACCCTGCGTGAGCGTGCTCGTCTCGTTACTCAGTTTTTTCTGGGGGAAGATCGCAAGGCGGTGTTCGGCCAGCTTGCTGCGTTGAAGGCGCTGAGCGAGGCGGAGCCTGACATCGCCATCGTGCCCGGACATGATGGCGAGGTTCTGGGAGCGCTGGTTGAAGCGGGTGTGCTGAAAGAAGGATTCAGCGTCACTATCAATGCCGAGTGAGGCGGGGCGGTATCAGGCGGATGCCGCTTCCTCATAGGCGGCGCTTGCGTTGAGCCAGATTTCTTCTGCCGCGGCCAGCGCCTTCAATGTGTCTGCGCGTTCCTTCGCGATGTTCGCCGTCTTTGAGGGGGCGCTCGCAACTTCAGGCGTTGCAAGGCGCATATCCAGCGTTTCGATCTGTTTCTGCAGGCGCGCGATTTCCTTCTCGGCTGCCTGCACCTTCTTTTTCAGAGGGGCTATCTGCTCGCGCTTTTGCGCGGCGAGGCGGCGAGCTTCCTTCTTGTCAATCTGAATGCGTGGTGTCTCGGTGATGACCTCATCGTCAGTCACCACCGGCTTTACGCGCCGCGCGGGATCGAGCAGCCATTTGCGATAATCATCAAGGTCGCCATCGTAAGGCGCAACCGTTCCATCAGCGACGAGCCAGAGACGGTCTGCGCAAGTCTCGACCAGATGGCGGTCATGGCTGATGAGAATGAAGGCACCATCATATTCGTTGATCGCCATGACAAGCGCCTCGCGGCTATCGACGTCCAGATGGTTGGTCGGTTCGTCGAGAATAATCATATGCGGCTTGTCGAAAGTGGCGATGGCAAAGAGAAGCCGCGCCTTCTCGCCGCCTGACAGTTTTTCGACTTTCGTATCCGCCTTGTCCGCTCCGAAGCCATAGAAACCCGCGCGCGCGCGGACCTGTGCCTGCGTCGCGTCCGGCATCAACTCGCGGAAATGCTCGTAAGGCGTTTCACCCATATTGAGTTCGTCGAGCTGGTGCTGTGCAAAATAGGCGATGCGGAGCTTTTTTGACGCGTATTTATGGCCGGCAGTTACACGCAAACGGTCACAGAGAAGCTTTGCAAAAGTGGACTTGCCATTGCCATTTGCACCCAAGAGCGCAATGCGGTCATCCTGATCGATACGGAGATCAAGGCCAGATAGAACAGGTTTTTCCGGCTCATAGCCCACACTTGCTTCTTCTAGCCGAATGATGGGCGAGGCAAGTGGTTTGTCCGGCGGCGGAAAATGAAACGGTAGCACACGCTCTTCCAGCACATCTGCGATGGGCTGCATCTTGGCCAATGCTTTCATGCGGCTTTGTGCCTGCCGTGCTTTTGATGCTTTTGCCTTGAAGCGCTCGATGAAGCTTTCCATGTGGCGGCGCGCATCTTCCTGCTTCTTCTTCATCGACATTTGCAGCAGCAGCTTCTCGCGCCGCGTGCGGTCGAAGCGGTCATAATTGCCGCTATAGAAAGTCAGTTTCTGGCCCTCAAGATGCAGGATGTTCTGCGCGACATTGTTCAGCAGGTCGCGGTCGTGGCTGACGATGAGAACCGTGTAGGGATAGCTTCGCAGATATTCCTCCAGCCAGATCGTGCCTTCGAGATCAAGATAGTTGGTCGGTTCGTCGAGCAGCAGCAGATCGGGTTCGGAAAAGAGCACGGCGGCGAGCGCCACACGCATCCGCCAGCCTCCCGAAAAATCAGAGCAGGGGCGCGCCTGCGCCTCTTCATCAAAGCCAAGACCGGAGAGAATACTGGCCGCGCGGGAGGGCGCTGCATGGGCGCCCATATCGGCGAGCCGCGTGTGGATTTCCGCAATGCGGTGTGGGTCGGTTGCCGTATCGGCTTCGGCCAGCAATGTGCTTCGCTCCTGATCGGCGGCGAGCACCGTGTCGATGAGCGAGGTTGGTCCCGCCAGAACTTCCTGCCGGACCATGCCGATACGCCAGCTTTTCGGATAGGAAATGCTGCCACTTTCCGGCCCATACTCGCCTGTTATGAGCTTCAGCAGGGTGGATTTTCCGGTTCCATTCCGCCCGACAAAGCCCGTCCGCTGGCCCGGCGGGATGGCCGCAGTAACGCGGTCGAGGAGGAGGCGGCCCTCCATGCGGAATGTAAGATCATTGATATGGAGCATGATGAGCGGGCTTTTAGCACTCGCAGTTGCCCGCGTCACCAAGCCCCGCTATAAACCGCGCGAAATCCTTCACTTGCAGAAAACTGGGAAAGAAGAGCATGGCCCTCGAACGGACCTTCTCGATCATCAAGCCGGATGCGACCCGGCGTAACATCACCGGCAAGATCATCGACCGTATCGAAAGCGCGGGCCTCCGGGTCATCGCCTCGAAGCGCATTCACATGACGAAGGCGCAGGCCGAAGGCTTTTACGCGGTCCACAAGGAACGCCCCTTCTTCAACGATCTCGTCTCCTTCATGATATCGGGCCCGGTCGTGGTCCAGGTCCTCGAAGGCGAGAATGCCATAGCGAAATACCGCGAAGTTATGGGCGCAACGAATCCGGCCAATGCCGATGCGGGTACGATCCGCAAGGACTTTGCCGAGTCGATCGAAGCAAACTCGGTCCACGGCTCGGATGCC
>JBAYOU010000333.1:0-3006 GCA_041678065.1 Parvibaculum sp.
GACAAGTCGGACCTTTATCTCTCCATTGATGAAGTCATTCCGCATATCAGCGAAGAAGATTACGAGCTTGATGAGAAGCAGCGCACCGTCAACCTGACCGAAGACGGCAATGAGCGCATCGAAGAAGTGCTGCGCGAGCATGGCATTCTCACAGAGGGCAACCTCTATGACATCGAGAACATCTCGATTGTTCACCATGTGAACAACGCCCTGCGAGCCCACAAGCTCTTCCAGAAGGACAAGGATTACATCGTCAAGGCCGACAAGGTCGTCATCATCGACGAGTTTACCGGCCGCATGATGGAAGGCCGCCGCTTCTCGGACGGGCTGCATCAGGCGCTTGAGGCGAAGGAACGCGTCACCATCCAGCCGGAAAACCAGACGCTCGCTTCGATCACCTTCCAGAACTATTTCCGCATGTATGACAAGCTGTCCGGCATGACCGGCACGGCCATGACGGAAGAAACCGAGTTCGGAGACATTTATGGCCTTGAGGTCATCGAGGTGCCGACCAACAAGCCGGTCGCGCGGATCGACGAGGATGACGAGGTCTATCGCACCACGCAGGACAAATATGAGGCGATGATCGCCGAGATCGAGGAATGCGCCGCGCGCGGCCAGCCCGTTCTCGTCGGCACCACTTCGATTGAGAAATCAGAAACGCTTTCCGAACTTCTGAAAAAGAAGAAGGTGAAGCACAAGGTGCTGAACGCGCGTTACCACGAGCAGGAAGCCCATATCGTTGCACAGGCCGGTGTGCCGGGCTCCGTCACCATCGCCACCAACATGGCAGGTCGCGGCACCGATATTCAGCTTGGCGGCAATCTCGAAATGCGGCTCGCCGATGAAACGGCTGGCATCGAGGATGAAGAAGCGCTTGCTCGCAAGATCGCGGAAGTGAAGGCCGATATCGACGCAAAGAAGCAACAGGCGCTCGACGCCGGCGGCCTCTATGTCATTGGCACGGAGCGGCACGAAAGCCGCCGCATCGACAACCAGCTTCGCGGCCGTTCGGGCCGTCAGGGCGACCCGGGCCGTTCGAAATTCTATCTTTCGCTCGAAGACGATCTGATGCGCATCTTCGGCACCGATCGCATGGACGGCATGCTGCAGAAGCTCGGCCTCAAGGAAGGCGAGGCGATTGTCCATCCCTGGATCAACCGCGCGCTTGAAAAGGCGCAGCAGAAGGTCGAAGCGCGGAACTATGACATCCGCAAGAACCTGCTGAAGTTCGACAACGTGATGAACGACCAGCGCCGCGCAATCTTCGAGCAGCGCATCGAACTCATGCGCGCCGAGGATGTGTCGGACACGGTGACGGATATGCGCCGTCAGGTGGTTGACGACATGGTGGCCGAGCACGTTCCCGCAAAAGCCTATGCCGAGCAGTGGGATCTCCCCGGCCTTCAGGAAGAAGTGAAGAAGACGCTCGACCTTGATCTGCCTGTGGTGGAATGGGGCCAGGAAGAAGGTATTGCGGATGAAGAAATCCGCGAACGTATCCAGTCTGCTTCAGATCGCTACATGGCGGCGAAGGCGGCACAGGTCGGTCCTGAGCTTATGCGGCAAGTTGAAAAGGCTGTCCTGCTTCAGACGCTCGACCACCATTGGCGCGATCACCTGCTGATGCTCGATCATCTGCGTCAGGCTGTGGGCTTGCGTGGCTATGCGCAGCGCGATCCGCTGAATGAATATAAATCTGAAGCCTTCGAACTTTTTGAAAGTCTGCTCGCGCGCCTGCGCGAAGATGTGACGCGCCAGCTCTCCGTCGCGCAATTTGTGACGCGCGAACAAGCGCCAAAGATCGAGGATGAGCCTCTCCCCGAAATGCACGCCCATCATGCCGACCCTGTGACGGGCGAGGATGAGTTGGGCGGTGCAGACCGCCCGCAAGGCACGGTGCGCAATGATCCCGGTGTGGCTGCCGATCCGAACGATCCGCGCACCTGGGGCAAAGTCTCGCGCAACTCGCCCTGCCCCTGCGGCTCCGGCAAGAAATTCAAACACTGCCACGGCGCGATCTGATCTGCATCGATACCGTTCGGAACATCAGAAACAAAAAGAGCCGCGCCCGAAAGCGCGGCTCTTCCGCTTTGTTGCTGTGCCCGATCAGGCGCGGTGGCCGGGGGCGAGCGACTTCTTCAAATGGTGGCCAGCAAGGAAGTAGTGCGCCGCCGCCCAGATATTGAACATTGCCGTGCCGAAGAGTGCCCAGCGCAGCGACTGGTTCCCGAGCCCCACCGTGTGATTGAAGAAATCCGACAGGATGCCCACAAACTGCGGACCAAAGCCGAGGCCGATGATGTTGATGATGAAGAGCATCACCGCAGAGGCAAGCGCGCGCTTTGCGGGCGGTGTCAGCGTCTGGATCATCGCGAAGGACGGGCCGAGATAGAAGGCACCGAGAAAGGCGATCGGCACATAGATCACCCAGAGGATCGAAACGCCATGGCTGCCAATATAGAAGGCGGGCCAGTTGTCCATCAGATAGAAGGCGATGATGAAGGGCACCACGATGATCTTCGCCCAGGCAACAACCCACGTATTCCAGCGTGGGTCTTTCGCCGCAAGGCGATCGGTGAGACGCCCGCCGAAATAGGCACCGATACCGCCCACAATACCCGCCATCAACGCGAGATAGGTCGAGACCTCACCAATCGACATGCCGTGTGTACGGATGAGGAAGGCCGGACCCCACATCACGCCACCATAACCGACGAATGACGTGATCGTCACACCCAGCACCACATGGCGCGCGGCAGCCGTCTTCCAGAGATGGCGGAAGCCTTCCTTCACAATGGTAAGGCCGGTCCCGAAAGTCAGCGGCGCGGTGGGCTTCTCGGGCGCCATGCCATCAGCACCACCACGCGGCGGCTCCTTCAGGGTGAAGCGAACGATGAGCGCAAGGATGACGCCGGGCAGACCGACAACGAAGAAGGCCGCGCGCCAGCCATACCAGACTGCCACCCAGCCGCCGACGAGAAAGCCGATCATCACACCGAAATA
>JBAYOU010000334.1:0-2998 GCA_041678065.1 Parvibaculum sp.
CCAGAGGGCTTCGAGGAAGTGGACCGGCGCCGCTATCGCGATACAGAAATCATTTTCATGCGCCTCGCATGAGTTTCCCGTTCTGGTTCAGGATTTTCTTCATGCAAGGAGCGTGACGTGACACTGATTCCCGGCCTTTCTCTTCTCGCCGATGATTATGACGCGCTGCTCTGCGATGTCTGGGGCGTGCTACATAATGGTCGCACGGCCTATCCGGGTGTGGCGGATGCGCTGGCGCGGTTTCGTGCGAAGGGTGGCCATGTACTTCTCCTTTCCAATGCTCCGCGTCCTTCGAGCCAGTTGCCTGCCATGTTCCGCCAGATGGGGATACCGGAAGATGTCTATGACGGCATTCTGACCTCCGGTGACGCAACGAAATCCTGCCTCGCCTCCCATGAGCATGGCACGCGCTGCTTCCATATCGGGCCGGAGCGCGATCAGCCGCTTTTCGAGGGCACGGGTGTTTCCTGCGTGGAGGAAGCGGAGGCGGAGTTCATCCTGACGACCGGCCCCTTCAATGATGATGTGGAAGGGCCGGAAGAGTATCGCGAGATATTCGAACGGCTGACTGCGCGCGGGCTGACACTTGTCTGCGCGAACCCCGACATTGTGGTGGAGCGCGGCGACCGCCTCATCTATTGCGCAGGCGCGCTGGCAAAGCTCTATGCCGAACTGGGCGGCAAGGTCATTTATTTCGGCAAGCCACATGGGCCGATCTATCGCATTGGGCGGCAGCTTCTCACCGGTTTTGCCGGTTCGGCAATTCCCGACAATCGTATTCTTGCCGTGGGTGACGGTCCATTGACGGATATCAAGGGCGGCAATGATGCGGGTATTGATGCTCTCTTTGTTACAGGTGGCATTGCCGCTGCGGATTGCGGTTCCGATCCCGAAAAGCCGGAGGAAGATCGCGTGGCGCATGTTCTCTCCCGTGCCGGGGTTCGCGCTGTCGGTGCCATGCCCCGCCTCGTCTGGTAGGGCTCCGCGCGGGGGGTCTTGCACATACGCATACTTGACGCTCCCCGGTCGATCCGCCATGACCTGTGCCTGAGTTTTTCCTCCGGAGCCTCCGCCCCGTCCATGAAGATCATCCGTCACTACGAGCAGGTACCGCCCGGCCTAAGGGGCGCGGTTTATGCGCTCGGCAATTTCGACGGCGTGCATCTCGGTCATCAACAGGTGATCGGGAAGGCGGCAGAGGTGGCGCGGCAGTTTGGGGTGCCGCTTGGCGTGCTGGTTTTCGAGCCGCATCCGCAGCAATTCTTCTTTCCCGATAAGCCTTTCTTCCGCCTAACGCCCTTTCGGGCAAAAGCGCGCTTGCTTGAGAAGATGGGCGTGGATGTGCTGGCCGCCCTGCCCTTCGACACCCGCATGTCGCACATGCAGGCACCCGAATTCGTGATGGATGTGCTGGTGAAGGGGTTGCAGCCCGTTCACGTCGTCGCGGGGTATGACTTCCGCTTTGGCAAGGGGCGCGGCGGCGACGTGGCCACACTCTCTTATATGGGTGAGATGGAAGGCTACGGCGTCAGCATTGTGGACGCTGTGAAGGAGGATGGCGTGACCTATTCCTCAACCCGCATTCGCGAGCTGCTTGGCAAGGGTGATCCGCGCGGCGCGGCCAAGCTGCTCGGCCATTGGTGGACGGTGGAAACCCATATCCAGCAGGGCGACCAGCGGGGCCGCACCATCGGATTCCCCACCGCTAATCTGCCGCTCGAGGACCATGTGGAGCCGGCGCTTGGCGTTTATGCCGTGCGGGTCGAGATTGAGGACGGGCCGCATAAGGGCATTTATGACGGTGTGGCAAATGTTGGCCGCCGCCCGACTTTCGACAAGCAGGATGTACTGCTGGAAGTCCATATATTCGACTTCCAGGGCGATATTTACGGCGCTCATGCCGCTGTTTCATTTATTGATTATCTCCGGCCGGAACAAAAATTTGATGGGCTAGAGAGTTTGAAGGCTCAGATCACAGAGGATAGCGAGAAAGCCCGCACCATTCTTGCCGCACTGGCTAATGAAGAATGATCGCCATTCGCGATCCCGCCGATTTCATCCGGCGCAATGCGGCGCTCCATGAACCGCCGCTCATTCCTGAAATAAGGCTTTATCTCGCCAGCGAAATTGTGCCCATCTGGCAAATGACGGAGGAGGAGATGCAGGAGAACGGCCTTCCGCCGCCGTTCTGGGCTTTTGCCTGGGCGGGCGGGCAGGCTCTGTCCCGCTACATTCTCGACAACCCTCATGTCGTCAGCGGCAAAAACGTGCTGGATTTCGGTTCTGGATCGGGCCTGATCGGAATTGCCGCCAAAATGGCCGGTGCCCAATCCGTTCTTTGCGCCGATATTGATGCGTTTGCCGAGCAGGCAATCATCCTCAATGCAGCCGAGAACAAGACGCCCCTCACCGCCACCACCGAAGACCTTGTCGGGGTGGAGAACCGGGGTTGGCAGGTCATTCTGGTGGGCGACATGTGCTATGAGGGGCCGCTCGCTGCACGGATCGAGGCATGGCTACGCCGCCTTGTGAGCGAGGGCGTGGAAGTGCTGATCGGTGATCCAGGCCGCACCTATTTACCGAAGAGCGGGCTTGAGAAGCTCATCTCCTATGCAGTGAAAACAACGCGGGAACTTGAAGATTCTGACGTTCGCAATACGAGCGTCTGGCGGGTTCTTGCCGCCTGACTGTTCAGAATCGCGCCGCCGCACTTGCACGCCCGCACATCAATCTCCTCAGTTTGGCCTTCCCTCGGCCTCACCACAGACGATAATTCCGAAATGGAACCGAGTGAGGAGAGCCAGATGAGCGATCATGTTCTGACAAGCATCGACAAGGGCGTGCTGACCATCACGCTCAACCGCCCAGACAAGAAAAATGCGCTGACGGAAGCAATGTATGCAGCGGTCGGGGATGGCTTGCAGCAAGCTGCCGAGACACCCTCCATCCGCGCCGTGCTGATTACCGCCAATGGCGATGCCTTCACCGCAGGCAATGA
>JBAYOU010000335.1:0-2998 GCA_041678065.1 Parvibaculum sp.
ATCAACCATATCTCCTTTGATGTGAAGGACCGTGCCGAGCTTGAGCAACGCCGTCAGCAATGGCTCGATGCGGGGCTTGATGTGCTGGAGGTCGATCATAATTGGTGCCATTCGATCTATACGAAAGATCCGAATGACAATGTGGTGGAGTTCTGTCTCACCACGGGGGGCTTTACAGCCGAAGACCGCGAAGCAGCACTTGCTGCCCTGACGGCAGACAAGCCTTCCTTCTCCAAACCGCCTGCCGCCATGCAGGTTCACAAGGCAAAGGTTGCCTGACGAATATGATGACAGCGGCGGCGGAGTGGGCTTTCTCCGCCGCCTATCAGACACATCTCGCCATTGACAAGCCCGGCTGGCTAAGGCGCTCTCAGAAACTCGGTGGCGTGCAGGCCGAGACGACGATGCAATCTATTGTGCCCGGATTGTGGAAGCGGTGGGGCAACCGCGAATCAAAGTAATAGGCATCCCCCGGCATGAGGCGGCGAACCTCCCCGCCTACCGTGAGTTGTAACATGCCCGATATGACGATGCCGCATTCCTCGCCCGCATGAGACAACATCTCATCGCCCGTGTCGGCCCCCGGCGCATAGCGCTCATGCATCATCTGGATCGCGCGGTCGCGCATATCGCGCCCGACCAGCCGGAACGATATGTCGCCGCCCGCAATCTCGCGCAGTTCATCGCCCCTGTAGAAAACCTTGGCATGGGGCTGCAGGTCGAGCGTCAGGAAATCAGCCAGCGAGATCGGAAAGCCGCCCAGCACCTTTTTCAGCGAGCCGATGGAAGGGCTGATGCGGTTCTGTTCGATGAGGGAAATGGTGCCATTCGTCACGCTGGCGCGCTTGGCGAGTTCGCGCTGTGAAAGCCCATACATGCGGCGCAGTTCGCGCAGCCGCGCGCCGATATCCTGCCCCTCCATCTCGGCGGCAGTCTGATCGGGAGCCGGTGTCGAGCCGTGAGCGCGCCTGAAATCGCCTGTCATGCGTTTAGGATATTAAACAGTCTTTCCAGAGTCACGCAGGACAATGCTTGCTTTCCGCGCGAAGCGGACCTTCAATCGCGGAAAATCCTCAACGGAGACTCCGAGATGAGCGCCGAAATCACCCCCAACGATCTTGAATCCTTCTGGCTGCCCTTTACGCCGAATCGCCAGTTCAAACGCGAGCCGCGCATGCTCTCCCGCGCAAAGGATATGTATTATTACAAGCCCGACGGAACTGCCGTTCTGGACGCGACGGCGGGCCTGTGGTGTTCCAATGCGGGCCATTGCCGCGAGCCCATCGTGAAGGCCATTCAGGCGCAGGCGGGCGAACTCGATTTCGCGCCCTCTTTCCAGTTTGCGCATCCGAAGGTCTTTGAGCTTGCGAGCCGTGTTGCCTCGCTCGCGCCCGCAGACCTCGACCATGTTTTCTTCTGCAATTCAGGCTCGGAAGCGGCGGACACCGCGCTCAAGATTGCCATTGCCTATCACCGCGCCAATGGTGAGGGCACGCGCACGCGCCTCATTGGCCGCGAGCGCGGCTATCATGGCGTCGGCTTTGGCGGCATCTCGGTTGGCGGCATGGTGGCCAATCGCAAGTTCTTCGGGCCGATGCTCGCTGGCACCGATCACCTTCCGCACACCTATAACCGCGCCGAACAGGCCTATACGGCTGGCGAGCCGGAATGGGGCGGGCATCTCGCGGATGAATTGCAGCGCCTTGTCGATCTGCATGACGCATCAACCATCGCCGCCGTCATCGTGGAACCCATGGCCGGTTCAACGGGCGTGCTGCCGCCGCCTGTCGGCTATCTGAAGCGCCTGCGCGATATTTGCGACAAGCACGGCATTCTCCTCATTTTCGATGAAGTCATCACAGGCTTCGGGCGCCTTGGCTATGCAACGGCGGCGGAACGATTTGGCGTAACGCCGGACATTTTCACCTTTGCCAAGGGCATTACTTCGGGCACCGTGCCGATGGGTGGCTGTGTGGTGCGCAAGCATGTCTATGAGGCCTTCCAGACAGGCCCCGACCATGTGATCGACCTCTTCCACGGCTACACCTATTCGGGCCATCCGCTCGCTGCTGCGGCGGGCCTTGCGACGCTCGATATCTATCGCGATGAAGGGTTGTTCGAGCGGGCGCGCCAGATGGAGCCAAAGATTGCGGCTGCTGCGATGAGCCTCAAAGGGCACAGTCTGATCCAGGATATCCGCAGCATCGGCTTCGTCGCGGCCTTCGATCTTGCGCCCGTGGAGGGGCTACCCGGCAAGCGGGGCTTTGATGCGATGCGCGTTGCCTTCCATGAAGAAAATATGATGGTGCGCGTCTCGGGCGACACGATTGCCTTCTCGCCGCCGCTCATCGCGGAGGAAAAGCATCTGGAAGAAGCCTTCGACAAGTTCCGCCGGACGCTCGACAAGATCAGCTAGGCGGGGAGAAGTGCCGCGACGCCCTGCCGCAGGGGGCACGGCTTGGAAAAACAGAGGTGCCTTCCTATCTCCTCACTGTTCCCTCTGATGGCGCGGGCCTCGATCCTCCCCCTCCCCGAGCCCGCCCACAATTTGGCCCTCCCGCGCGATTATCGCGGGAGGGTTTTTTTCTAGACCTCGTTCTTGCCGGCCTTCTGCGCGCTCTCGCGTTCGGCCCAGCCGAAGATGCCTTTCGACATGAGGGAAAGTTCGGCCTTACGTCGGGCGCCATAGACATTGGCGCGGGCCATATGGGCGTCGCGATTGTTGGGCTCGGCGAGCGTTGCCGCCTCGACGAGATGACAGGCGAGCCGCATGTCTTCCTCGCGGCCCGTTGCGGCGAGTTCTTCCGCCCGCGCGCAAAGCCGCGCGACACCGCCCGCAAGTTGCGCCATCTCGGCGGCAAGAACCGCATCCGGTGCGGGCTTCAGCCGCGACGGATTACCGTCATACCAGCCGCCATAGAGCCGCCAGATGTTATGAATGATGAATTCCGGCTCATCATAGACGGGCTTCATATAAGGCTTGTTCATGAAATGCGCG
>JBAYOU010000336.1:0-2990 GCA_041678065.1 Parvibaculum sp.
GAAACAAGAAACGCCCCGTCAAAAGACGGGGCGTTTTGCTGGTCGTGTGTAAGCAGAAATCAGAATGCGTAGGAAAGGCTCGCTGATACGAAATCTCTGTCCTGCATGAAGTTCTGGAACTTGTTTCCGAAGGAGTTGGTGTAGCTGATATTGGCGCGCCATGTGCTGGCGAGTTCGGCAGTCACGCCAACCGTCACCGTCATCCGCTCATCGATGAAGCCCGGCCCGATCGTTCCGGCGGAATTGCCTTTCACATCGTGCTGCCACTGGATCGTGGGGCTGAGCGTCCAGGGCGTGTTAAAGGCGTTGTTGTAAGTCGTCACGCCGATCAGCCGGTAGCCATGCGAGAATGTGTCCGCATGAACAAGCGGCTGGTTCGGGTTTGCATAGAGCAGTGTCTGAATGGCGAGATTCGGATGAGTGATCTCCGATCCGCGACCGCCGCTCGTCACCGACAGACGGTCATCGCTGATGTTCGGCAGATACTGGAACCCGTAATTGGCGATGAGCGTCGTACTGTCCGCCCGGAAGAATTGTGTGACCGGGCTTGAGGGGTTGAGCACGGTGAGCGTCGAGAACTGCGCGTTGATGACATCTTCACGGAAATAACCCGCAGGGAAGGCGCCGAGAGTCGGATCATAGGGAAGGACCGTCGCACCCCCGGCACCGCCCGTACCATTGTCGATCCAGCGTGCGCCAAGCGTTTCGCCGGACGAGATGGAAAGCGGCATATTCCATGAATAGAGCGCCTCACCCGCAACAGCCGTGCCCGCAACCGTGGTGGCAAAGCTGGTGCCGACATATTTGATGTCTTCGGGATAGGCGTCCCGATAGTACTGCGCCGGCAGGCCACAGGAAGGAGCGGGGGCGCAGATCATTCCGTCCACCGCAACGGGTGCGCCATTGCTGTATTCGAGATAGGGCAGCTTTGAATGATAGTTCACGAAATAGGCGGCGAGTTCCGTGCCGCCATTGAGCCAATCCGCCCAATAGCCGAGCTTCGCACCGAACTGGCCCTGATCATCCGCATGGTCGCCCGGTGCGCGGTAAATCGTTCCGGCATTGTCCGGTGAGCCGCCGAAGCCCGGCTGCTCCGGCACAGCAGTATTTGTGTAGGCACCGCCCGGCCCGAAAATATCGTTGGAGGCAAAGAAGGTGCCCACCGCATCAAGCTCGGTTTTCCGCCAGTTGAAGGCATAAAAGGCCTCGAAACTCAGATTGGCGGGCAGGCCGATATTGATATAAACGCTTTCTTCAGGCAGCAGCGCCTCGCGCAATTCCGCGCCCGGCGTGCGGATGGCGCTCACATCAATCGAGTTGAACTGGTTGATGCCACCCTGAATGGCAAGGCTTTCGCCCCAGTTGATGACCTGTTTTCCCACACGAAATGTCGTCGGCATGTCACCAAGATTGAAATTGGTGAAAACGAACGCGTCGAGAAGGTCGATGCCTCGCGCGGAGTTGCGGGCGTCATTGCCGCGAAGACCATCCGTCAGCGGACGGCTGCCAAAGCGCGTCGCGTTCGTGCCCGCTTCTTCATAGATGGCGTGGTCGTAATAGGCGCGAACACGGGCAAAGGCGCCCCAGTTCTCCCAGCGCGCTTCGAAATCCGACACGATCTTCACCGGCGCTGAGACAACATCCCACTGATCGAAATTGATGTTGCCGTCATCGGTGTTGATGTTGGCCGAGTTGTTGTAACCGTCGCGACAGCCGCCATTCACCGCCGCGACATACATGCAGTCCTGTCCCGATGCGCGAACCGTAACGCCCACAGAGGCAATCGAGTCGATCGACAGGCTGACATCGCCAAAATTATATTCCGCCGCCGCCGCTGGCCCTGAAAATGCCGCTGCTGCGAGCAAAGCGCCCGCTGCCAGCGCTGGCAGGCGCTGTCCTCCAAATGTTGATGGCATTGCTACGCATGCTCCCTTCTTGCCCGAAACGGGCAACCCTCACCATGCGGCACCGCTCAAGGGAGTGGCATCCGCGTTCACCGTCACCCGATGAAGGGGCATGAGAGATTGTTCAGCGCCGCATTGGGACGACGCGTCATCTGGCAGGTGCGAGGCGCGCGCATGCGCCCCCGCCGCTTCTTCTCGCTCTCCTCCCTCGCTCCGTGCCCGCTGCCCCGTGGGGCGCATCACCTCCGAAGATGCTCCGTAGAAAGAACGGAAATGGACCGGTTTTCGAGTGTTATGAGAACTGTCCAGAGGTGGTGAGCACAGTTCAAGTATAAATGACAATATATGCCGTATTTTACCTGATTATACTGTTATGGAAACCTAGTATTGTTTTCATAATGTTGGATTATTGGAAATATGTGTGAGTATAATTTATGTCTATTGGCATCTGTTCTGCCGAAACGGGAGGGAGGGAAAGCGATCCCCTGCGTCAGCCGTCGTTCCTGGCTGATCCGCGCAAAAAAGGGCGGTTGAGTGCGGCTTTCCAGATCGCTACGGGCTGATTCGGCAGCGAAACTTGGCGGAAATTGCTGCTTCTTTGTCATTTCCGCCAATGAGGCCAAGGCTTACGCTGATGCCCATGTCAAAGCCATCCGCCAATAAACCCCAGCAACTCACCGCGCCACGCCATGTCGTGATGCTCGCCTATCACGGCGCGCAGCTGCTCGATATTGCGGGGCCGGTTCAGCTCCTTTCTGCGGCGCTTCAGGAGAATGGGCAGAGCGCCTATCGGATCGAACTTGTCGCGGAACAGCGCGGCCCCATTCAAACGACAAGCGGTCTCACGCTTCAGGCAGACCGCGCTTTCACTGACCTCGGGCCGGATGATCTTTCCTCTCTCGACACATTCATTGTCTCCGGGGGCAATGGCTCGCGCGAGGAGATGGGGAATGAGGCGCTTCTCACCTTTGTGCGAAAGGCCGCGAAACAGGCGCGGCGCACCGTATCCATTTGCACGGGCTCCTTTATCCTCGGCGCAGCAGGCCTGCTTGATGGCCGCCGGGCTGCAACCCATTGGGCCTATGC
>JBAYOU010000337.1:0-2981 GCA_041678065.1 Parvibaculum sp.
GACCTGCTCGAACAGCTCAAAAGCAGTGAGGGAAACTGAGAGCATGACCGACGAGAGTGAATCGCCAGAAGCAGTTCCACTCAGTGACCGGGAGTTCAGGAAAGAACTCGAATCGCTCATCCCCCATTTGCGTGCCTTTGCACGTAATCTGTGCGGCAAGCCCGACATGGCAGATGATCTCGCGCAGGACGCCTTGTTGAAAGCATGGGCAGCGCGCAAGCGCTATCAGGCTGGCACCAACATGCGGGCCTGGCTTTTCGTCATTCTCAGAAACCAGTTTCTCTCCCAGATGCGTCGTTCACGGTTCAAGGGGGAATGGGATGAAGGTGTCGCCGAGCGCACGCTATCGACACCGGCGCATCAGGACCATCAGATGCAACTCTCAGATCTTCAGCGCGCCCTGATGCGTCTGCCTGCGGCACAGCGCGAAGCGCTTATTCTTGTTGGAGCGGGCGGCTTTTCCTATGAAGAGGCGGCCGGCATCTGTGACTGCGCCATCGGCACGGTGAAAAGCCGCGTGGCGCGTGCCCGCGTGGCGCTGGAAGAAATGATTACCAATGGCCAGCTTCCCGGCCGCTCCGAAAGCCGCCTCAGCGTGGATGATACGACAGCCGCCATCATGCAGGAGATGGACAAGCTCACCCAGTGAGGAATCGCTCTCACAAAAAAGACGCCCACCTTTCGGTCGGCGCCTTTCTTTTGCCTCGCTCCTCAACTATCAGGCCGCTTCGCTTTGCGCCTCGTTGAAGAAAAGCGCCTGGCCGATTGCTGCCTTCACCGTGCTTTGCAGGAAAGGTTTGGTGATGAGGAAAGTCGGCTCCGGCCGTTCACCTGTCAGCAGGCGCTCAGGATAGGCCGTGATGAAGATGACCGGCACAGGAAAGCGCGAGAAAATATCCTTTACGGCATCAATGCCGGAGCTTCCATCGGCAAGCTGAATATCTGCAAGCACAAGGCCCGGTTTCTTGACCGATACGGCGCTGACCGCTTCGTCGCGCGTCACCACTGTTGCCATCACGTCATGACCAAGATCGCGAACGATCTGTTCAAGGTCCATCGAGATGATCGGCTCGTCTTCGATGATGAGCACGGTGGTGGCAATTTGCTGGTCGATTTCCTTCAACGCTGCATCAACAAGGGCCGCAACCTCGCTCTGCTCGACATTGAGGATGATCGCCGCCTGCCCATTGCCGAACCCCTCCATGGCTGTGAGAAGCAGGGCCTGCCGGTTGAGCGGCGTCATGCGGGAGAGGCGGCGGGCGACGACGCCTTCGACGCCCTTTGCCTCTTCAGCGGCGGCGGCATCTATGTCGGCGCTGGACCAAATGGCGTGGAAGGCACGGTAAAGCGCAACCCGCACATCAAGCTGCCGCTGAAGAATGCTATCATCCGCAATAATCGCCTCGAGAAGCGACCTGACGTAAGCATCTCCCGCTTTTTGCGTCCCTGTAAGCGCCCTGGCATAGCGACGCAGATGGGGCAGAAGCGGGGCAATCTGTTCAGCTAGCGACATAGGTTATCAACTCCATATCTGACTTTCAGAGAATAGCCGGGTTGCGGCCCTCTTGTCCGCGACTTAAATTCGAAAAAAGTCGGTCTCTCAGGGAACCCTTGGAAGGGGAAAGAGTTTCAGCCTTTAAGAAATATTTTCGCGACCCCGGCATTGGGCAAAGGTCGCACAGTCTGCGCCAGGAGTCGGGTGTAACGTGGTGGATGACACCGAAAAGCGGGGGAATGAAGGAGCGGGTGGCACATCCGCAAACTCGCGGGACAAGACCGAGCAAAATGCCCGTCGCGAGGCGTTGGGCACGGGGCTGCGCAGGGCCTATCAAGAGGTTCTGAGCGAAGCCATCCCGGAAGAATTCTCGGCGCTTCTGGACAGATTGTCCGATGCAGAGGACGGCACGGGGGAGAAATAGACCCATGCACCAGCGTTACGGGCTATTTCGTGTCGGGGTCACAGAGACAGGGGCTGATATTTGTCATTTCGGTCGACCTCCCTTGACGGGTTGGAGCAATTGGGCCAGCCGATCGATAAGCGGCTGACGTTGAAGGCACGGGTCGCGCTGCGGCTCGCCCTCATTCTCTTCCCCATCTGCCTGCTTGCCGGCATTGCCCAGTATGGCAATTCGCTTCACATCCGTGCCGTCAATGAAGGTGCGGCGGCGGCGAGGGGAGAGGCGCTCTTCGCCCGACAGCGCAGCGCGCTGAATGAGATCGGCATCTTCCTCGAAACAGTCGCCACCATGCTTGCAAAGAGTGTGGATGATCCAGCGCACTGCGAGGAAACGCTCCGCACGGTTCTTCAGTCGAACCCCAAGTTCATGTCGCTGCGCCTGCTCACGCCGGACGGCAAGACTGTCTGCCGTGTCTCCACCCTGCCAAGCTCACTTGACCTGTCGGCGACGCCGCCCTGGTTCAAGACGTCGATGGAAGCCCCCGAGTTCATCCTTCACGCACCGGAAGTTGCAGCGGCGGAGCGCGGCCTGAATTCAGACCAGCCTACCGAGCTGATCGCCACACTACCGGTCTATGACGCGGCACGGCACGGCATTGGCATGCTGGCGGCCCGTGTGCCTTCGCGCGCCTTCTCGCTTCCAATTGAGGATGTGGAACTTCGCGAAAGCTCGGCTATGGCGATCATCGACTCGAAGTCGCGCATCCTCGTTCAGCAGAGCAAGGGGATGCCACTTGAAGGCTGGATACCGGCGGGCATCACCAGCAGCGAGCGGACCACAGGCACCTTCATCAAGAAGGGTGTTGATGGCGCGCGCCGTGTATACGTCACCGCCGCCTTGCCCGGCAATCTTGTGGGCGTCTACGCGCAGGACCCGGATGAGCAATCCCGGGATATGCAACTCATCCACTATCTCCTTCTTCTCTTCCCGCTGCTGATCTGGGTGACCGCGAGCCTTTTTGCCGGTTGGGCAACAGATCACATGGTTATCGAGCCGCTCAACAAGGTGCGGCAGGCCATTCGC
>JBAYOU010000338.1:0-2980 GCA_041678065.1 Parvibaculum sp.
GCATAGGAAGCAGTTTCCACCTTTGCGCCAATTCGCGTATCGAAGAAGCCTTCAAACAAGCTGGCGATGTCACCCTTGTCCGCGTGGCCGAAGATAAGGCGCTGCGCTTCTTCCGATCCCGATGAATAGACAAAGAGACGCAAGCCGCGCTCATGCCATTCCCGCAAATGCGCGGCGGCATCGGCATAAACTTCACCCTTCAATACGCCTTCCTCATAGCCTTCACGCCAGATAAGTCCCTGAAGAAGTTTCAGTGGCCCGGCCTTCCGGTCTTCGGCCATCCAGGAAAGCAGAAGCGCAATCGTCGCCTCCTCATCCACCCCTTCGCATTCGCCAAGCGCGCGCGCTTCAGCAAGAGCAGATGCAACCTCCGGCACGTTTCCATTCGCTTTCACGAAAGCCGCAAGCCGCTCACGCGCATAGGGAAAGAGCACCTCATGGACAAAGGCGAGCGGTGTCGTTGTCCCTTCAATATCCGTGACGATGGCGCGATAGCGGTTCATGCCGCGCCCTCGAATTTCGGAAAGCGTGACGCAATATCATCACCTGTAAAATGGCCAACCCATCCCTCTGGCGTGGTGAAAATGCGGATGGCACAAAAATCCGGTTCAGGGCCGGTATCAAACCAGTGCGTAATGCCCGCGGGTACGCTTATGAGATCAGTCCGTTCACAGATCACGCGATGCACCTTGCCATCGGACCGCAGATAGAACGCGCCCGCGCCATCAACAAAGAAGCGCACCTCGTCATCATCATGCGTGTGCTCGGCAAGAAACTTCTGGCGAAGCTCCTCGCGTGCGGGGTTGTCGGGTTTCACCCGCACCACATCCGCACTCTGATAGCCACCTTCTTTCATGATGCGTGCAACATCACTTTCATAGGCGGCAAGCACAACTTCCTGATCGGCATCACCGGCCAGATCATGCGGCGCGGCCCAGCGCTCAAAACTCACACCGATGCGCGCCAGAACACCGGCGATTTCCTCGCCATCACTCGTATCAAGCAGCACCATGTTCGGGTCGGTATCCGGATAGACGGTGAGACGGGTCATCTTGAGCCCTCCTCATGAAGATGTGCGGTGAGTAGAAAATCGAACGCTTCCATATGGCGGATCGTCTCCGCCGCCGTTCGTCCCCAGACATATAGGCCGTGCCCGGCAATGAGGTAACCGGGGCAGAGCGACGCGGCATCAATTCTCCCCTCCGCCAGTGCCGCAAGCCGCACCGTGTCCTGATCATTGGGCAGGATGGGAATATCAATTGCCGTTTCATGCGTGGTGATGCCAGAAAAAGCCTTGAGAAGCTCCCATCCCTCCAGCCGCAAGGCACCCGCCTGCGCATGGCGGCGGGACAGCAGCGTCGAGGCAAGCCCATGAATATGCGCGACAGCGCCGATTTTGGAGCTCCCCCGGTAACGCGCTAGATGGAGCGGTGCCTCCGCAGACGCGCGCTCATGCGGCGCGCCGGAAATCTCCGCCTCGATCACACCCGAGACATCAAGCGCCGCCTTGTCTGCGCCGGTCGCCGTCAGCGCCGCGCTTTTCTCATCCATTCTGACCGAGAAATTGCCGCTCGTGGCGGGCACCCAGCCGCGCGCGCCGGCATAGCGCGCCATCTCGATTACGCCCTGTGCGGCTTCCTCAAAACTCAATATGGGGGGCAAGGAATCCTGCATCTCTGCGGCTTTCAACTCCTCGGTCTGAACGGGCGGCCACCATAATGGATTTCATCACTAATGGAAGGTCGGGCGGGCGCCCCGGACAATCCACCAGAATGGGTGGTTACACCACAAGAACTAGGCGCATATATTTAAAGTTGTATAAACCCATTTGCGTGTGTCATCTTGGTCGAACACAATCCGATTCGCCTATTCATAAAGGTCTAGTCGATGATCCCCATGACACCGAATCAAGAATCTGCCGCTTTCATTTCGCTCATTGATTCCGATTGCTCGGCGCTCTTCAGGCAGGCCGATATCATCCCGCCTTCATCCACCGATACCGGCTTGAACTGGCACCTGGCCCCCTCTCGCGGCGCGGTGAAGGATCGGCTGGTGAAGGACGAAAATGTCCGGGTCGCCCTTATCGCAGCCGAAACCGAGGAAGATCCGTTACTCCGTGACCTTGCGCGCAATATCGAGCAGCTTCCCTCGAGGTCCTGGCTCCATATCGTGCTGATAACTTCTGGCCGGGTGTCGCCGCCCCTGCTGACCCTGCTCCGGCATTTCGCCTCATGGTCTGTCCTGGTGCTGCCTTCAAGCTCGGATGAACTCCGTGACACGCTCATCGAGGCGGCAGATAAATCCGCCGAGCGGCACCGCCTCGCCATGCTCTCCACCGCCATCCGGGCAGAAGCTGAAGACCTGCTGGTGCGGACCCGGAATATCGTCGGCGCCCTCCAGAATGCAAACACGACCGTGGCCCTCGGCAATCTCGTCAATATTGCAGACCGGCTGAGCGGCGGCACGACGAGCGAGACACATGCGCGCCCCGCGCCCCGACCGAGCATGGTGGCGTTCGAACCCAGCACTTCTCCTGAACACCAGCCTCTCCCGGCTGGGGAAGATTCCGACCGGAGCTGGACCCGCAACCTGATTGACCTCTGCGCCACGCGGCAAAACTACTTTCCCGATGGCCTTTTCTCAGATCCGGCATGGGACATGCTGCTCGATCTGACCTATGCCCGCCTGACCGGTAAGCGCGTTTCAGTCTCAAGCCTCTGCATCGCTTCGCGCGTCCCCGCCACAACGGCGCTGCGCCGCATTAGCGACCTCGTCTCCGAAGGCCTCGTTACCCGCATCCGCGACGAAAACGACGGCCGCCGCGTCTTCGTGGACCTCACCGATGACGGATTCTCGCGCATGACCGCATATATCGACAACGTCCGCTGCGCCTTTGGCACAGAGCCGCGCCTGCGAATGCGAAAAGCCTGAAAATCCTGAAAATCCTGCCCATCGCCAAAACACAAAAAGCCCGCCAGGC
>JBAYOU010000339.1:0-2975 GCA_041678065.1 Parvibaculum sp.
GTTGTCGAGGCGCTGGCAAGTTCGGTGCAGCGCGCCTATCCGCATCTCTCGCACCGCTATTACGCGATGAAGGCGAAGTGGCTCGGCCTTGAGCGACTTGAATATTGGGACCGCAACGCGCCGGTCCCGCAATCAGATGATCACGTCATTCCGTGGGAACATGCACGCGACATCGTGCTTGAGGCCTATCGTGGTTTCACGCCCGGCATGGCGGATATTGCAGGTCGCTTTTTCGAACATGGCTGGATCGATGCGCCGGTTCGTCCCGGCAAGGCGAGCGGTGCTTTCGCGCATCCGACCGTGCCGAGCGCGCATCCTTTTGTGCTGGTGAACTATCAGGGCAAAACGCGCGATGTGATGACGCTTGCGCATGAACTCGGCCATGGCGTGCATCAGGTGCTTGCGGCAAAGCAGGGGCCGCTGATGGCGGACACGCCGCTGACACTTGCCGAAACGGCGAGCGTGTTTGGCGAGATGCTGACCTTCCGCAAGCTCCTTGCCGATGCGCCGGACAAAGCGCGCCGCAAGGCGATGCTCGCCTCCAAAGTGGAGGACATGCTGAATACGGTGGTGCGCCAGACAGCCTTCTATACATTCGAGCGGCGTATCCACACAGCGCGGCGCGAAGGCGAGCTGACATCCGACGATATTGGCCGTATCTGGCTTGAGGTACAGGGCGAGAGCCTTGGCCCCGCCATTCATCTCGGCGAGGGCTATGACACTTATTGGTGCTACATCTCGCATTTCATTCACGCGCCTTTTTATGTCTATGCCTATGCCTTCGGGGATTGCCTCGTGAACTCGCTCTACGCCGTTTACGAGCAGGCACAGGAGGGATTTGCGGAACGCTATTTCGAGATGCTGTCTGCGGGAGGAACGCTGCGCCACAAGGAGCTTCTGGCACCCTTCGGGCTTGATGCAAGCGATCCTGCTTTCTGGGATCGTGGCCTCTCCCTCATTGGCCGCTTCATCGACGAGCTTGAGGAGATGGAATGAGCGAGGGCCCGCGCCGACCGGGGAAAGGGGGCGGCACCGACAAGGGGGCCCGCGACCGGGAGGCGAACCGGCTCGGGCGTCGCCTTCAGCGCTATGCAAAAGTGGGTGCGGGTGTTGGCGGGTTTGCTGCCCGCGCGGCGGGCGCGCAGCTCTTTGGTGGCGATCAGGCGGATGCGCGGCTTGCGCGCGAATTGAAGATGGCGCTTGGTGGCCTCAAGGGACCGATCATGAAGGTCGCGCAAATGCTTGCGACCGTGCCCGACATGGTTCCCGCAGAATTTGCAGCCGAGCTTTCCGAACTCCAATCTTCCGCGCCGCCTATGGGCTGGCCTTTCGTCAAGCGGCGGATGCGGGCAGAGCTTGGGCCGGGCTGGGAGAAGCGCTTTGGTTCTTTCGAGAGGGAGGCTGCGGCTGCGGCCTCTCTCGGGCAGGTGCATCGGGCCGTTTCGCTTCAAGGGGAGCGGCTGGCGGTGAAACTGCAATATCCCGATATGCAGTCAGCGGTGGATGCGGATCTAAAGCAGCTTTCGCTCATCTTTTCCATTCACCGACGAATGGACCGCGCCATCAACACGCGCGAAATCCAGGCGGAGATTGCAGAGCGGCTGCATGAAGAACTCGATTATCGCCGCGAGGCCGCGCATATCCGCCTTTATGCGGAAATCTTCCGCGATGATCCGCGCATTACGGTGCCGGAAGTTTTCGACGGTCTGAGCACAGGCCGCCTTCTCACCATGAACTGGCTGGATGGTGCGCCTATACTCAGCTTCCGCGACCACCCGCTCGACAGCCGCAACCGCATTGCCGAGATCATGTTCACCGCGTGGTGGCGGCCTTTTTCGCGCTATGGCGTCATTCATGGCGACCCGCATCTTGGCAATTATTCCGTGCGGGAAGGCGAGGTGGCAGATGAATGGGGCATCAATCTGCTCGATTACGGATGTATCCGCATCTTCCCGCCCGCCTTCGTTGCCGGGGTGGTCGAGCTTTATCATGCGCTTGAGACGGATGATCGCGACCGCGCGGCAGCGGCCTATGAGAATTGGGGCTTCCGCGATCTCTCATCAGAACTGATTGATGTGCTGAATGTCTGGGCACGCTTCATCTATGCGCCGATGCTTGATGATCGCGTGCGCTCGGTCGCAGACGGGATCAAGCCGGGTGAATATGGGCGGAAGGAAGCTTTCGGCGTTCACAAGCGCTTGCGTGAGGTTGGACCTGTCACGCCGCCGCGTGAGTTCGTATTCATGGACCGCGCAGCCATCGGCCTTGGCTCCGTTTTTCTTCATCTCGGGGCGGAACTGAACTTCCATCGCCTGTTCAATGAAGCCATCGAGAAGTTCGATATGCAGGAACTCGACAAGCGCCAGAAAGCCGCGCTAAAGAAGGCGGGCGTGCCGCCGGTTTCCTGAGCGGCTTCCTTCTCTTTGCCTTTGTAAAGTATGGAGTATCGGGCGATGACGGACGACCTCCTTGAGGAAAATGCAATTTCCCTGCCCGAAGGCTACCAGCTTCTCAACTGGTTCAGCGGTTTCGGACGGCAGATCGGGCCGCTCTATGAGCGTATCGAAGTGGATGGACGTTACTCGCGCGCTTTTCTTGTTCAGGAACATCACACCAATGGCATGAATAATTGTCATGGCGGTATGCTGATGGCCTTCGCGGATATGGCGTTTGGCCATGCCATCACCATGTCGGTGCATCGCTACTGGGTGACGGTTCGGCTGCTTACGGATTTCCTCTCCGGTGCGAAAGTTGGCGAATGGGTTGAGGGGACAGGCGAATTGATCGGTCAGGAAGATGATTTCTACACGGTGAAGGGCCGCATCTGGTGCGGCGACCGCACCATCATGACAGGCACCGGCGTCTTCAAGGCGCTGGGTGAACGGCCCGCGAAGTGAGCGCGCCTGAAGGCGGATTCGATCTCGCCCCGGGCGATGAGGAAGGGCCTTCCATCACGGTTGCCCCTGCATGGTTCA
>JBAYOU010000340.1:0-2971 GCA_041678065.1 Parvibaculum sp.
CCTCTCGGCAGAGGCACCGCCTGAAGCGCTTTACCCGGCAGGCGATGGCGCGTTCGAGTTCGAGCGCACCGTGTCGCGGCTGATGGAGATGCAGAGCGCCGATTACATCGACATCAGAAGCGCCGATTGAGGGACAAGACGTGGATGGCCGGGTCAGGTCCGGCCATGATGATCCGGCTCAAAGCCCCATATAGGGCGAGTGGGCAGGGCGCAGGCCGAGGCTTGTGACAGGTACCCGGGCCGGGGCGGGCTCTGCTTGTGCGAGGCGCGCGGCATCGCTCGTATCCGGTTCGATATCGAGATCATAGGCCCAGGACTGGCCAAAGCTTGCCGACACCATGCCGAAATGAAGGGATTTCTTTTCCCGCGCCGCCTCGCGTGCAATTTCGAGCGAGAATTCATGCGCAGCATGGCGGTTCACAGGCGCAAAGCCCAGAAGCTGCGGGTCGATGCTGGCGGCGGCGACCTGTGTTTCGGCTTCCGCCTCGCCATCGCCTCCGAAAAGGGCGGGAAGACCTGCAAAATCATTCGCTGTTGCGGGCGAGCCTTTTTCCTCGCAGAAGGAGCGGCCCTCGCGGAGCGCTGCTTCAAGGAAGCGGCAGTCCTTGCCGGTCAGTGCGGAAAGCGCATGTTCGCCAAGATCGCGGCCTGTCATCAGGGTGGAGGAAATGCCGGCAATGGTCAGCACTTCGCCAATGGTGAGGGCGCCAATGACGGGGGCGGCACAACCCGAAAGGCTGAGCATCCCGAGACCCGCCAGCGCCATGGTGAGCGCCCGGGGTAATCTCGCGAAAAAGCCGCGATGGATTTTCTGTGTCATACGCATGCCCCAAACCAACAGGTCATGACGGGGTGAAACTCACACCGCCAGAGCTGCAGGTCCCCCCGGACCTTGCTGCTATCCGCGCTGCGTCATCGTGGAGCGTCGCGGATCAACCTTTACATTGAGTAAAAATCTTTGGGCCTCGCGCTCTTCTGTGTCAACGGGAGACCGTTTTCATGGTTAAATTCGGGGCTTTTCTCACTGCGGCCTTTTTCAGTCTCTCCGTTGCGGAAGCTGCGGATTCACGCTACTAGGCAGGCAGATTAACCACGGCGCACGCATAATCGGAGGCTTCAAACATCATGGCGCGCAAGAAAATCGCACTTATTGGCGGCGGCCAGATCGGCGGCACGCTGGCTCTCCTCGCGGGGCTCAAGGAGCTTGGCGATGTCGTTATCTTCGATATCGCGGAAGGTCTGCCGCAGGGCAAGGCACTTGATCTCGCCCAGACCTCGCCGGTCGAAAGCTATAATGTCGCGCTCTCCGGCGCCAACCACTACAAGGGCATCAAGGGTGCCGATGTGGTGATCGTGACGGCGGGTGTGCCGCGCAAGCCGGGCATGAGCCGCGACGATCTTCTCGGCATCAACCTCAAGGTGATGCAGCA
This sequence comes from Parvibaculum sp., assembly GCA_041678065.1. Lineage (GTDB taxonomy): Bacteria > Pseudomonadota > Alphaproteobacteria > Parvibaculales > Parvibaculaceae > Parvibaculum. Next base: position 1,431 of record JBAYOU010000340.1, read on the forward strand.
GGTCGGCGAAGGCATCGCGAAATACGCGCCGAATGCTTTTGTCATCTGCATCACGAACCCGCTTGATGCGATGGTTTGGGCGCTGCGCCAGTTCTCCGGCCTGCCACACCACAAGGTGGTCGGCATGGCGGGCGTTCTCGACAGCGCGCGCTTCCGCTACTTCCTCGCTGAAGAGTTCAACGTCTCGGTTGAAGATGTGACGGCCTTTGTGCTTGGCGGTCATGGCGATACGATGGTGCCGCTGGCGCGTTATTCCACGGTGGCGGGCATTCCGCTTCCCGACCTCGTGAAGATGGGCTGGACCACGAAGGAGCGTCTTGACGCGATCATCCAGCGCACGCGCGATGGTGGTGCGGAAATCGTCAGCCTGCTGAAGACCGGTTCCGCCTTCTATGCGCCTGCCGCCTCCGGCATCCAGATGGCCGAAGCCTATCTGAAGGACCAGAAGCGCGTTCTCCCTTGCGCTGCCTATCTCAATGGCGAGTTCGGCGTGAAGGACATGTATGTCGGCGTGCCGGTGGTGATCGGTGCGGGCGGTGTGGAGCGGATCGTAGAGATCGACCTCAACGCGTCCGAGAAGAAGCAGTTCATGGGTTCGGTGAACGCCGTGAAGGGCCTTGTCGATGCCTGCAAGAAGATCGAGCCGGCGGTTGCCAAGGGTGCCTCGTCCAAGGGCAAGGCGAAGGCCGTAAAGAAGAAGTAATCCCGGTCCATTCCGGTGACATGAGAGGGCGAACCCTAAAATGGGTTCGCCCTTTTTAATTGACACATAAAATGCCAATATCATGCTCATCCGTCTTGATCTGGCGGGCAATGCTTGTTTAATGTATTTCATTAAATAGCTGGCCGGGGAGGCATGAGCCGATGACGAAGCGTGTGGTAGCGGCTGTGGTGGTCGCGATTGTTCTTCTCGCTGTAGCCGCCTTTGCTTTGCTCTGGTTCTCACCGGGGCTGCAGGACGCCATGCTGCGCCGCGTGGTCGCGGCAAACCTCTCCTCTGATGGCGCGGTGCTGAGTGATGATGCGCTGCATGTCGTCTTTTGCGGCACAGGCTCGCCCATGCCGGACCCCGACCGGGCGCAGGCCTGTTATGCGGTTTATGCGGGCGACAAGCTCTTCTTCATTGATGCAGGCACGGGCGGCTGGAACAATCTCGCCGCTTACGGGCTGCCGGTTGGCGGCGTGACGGGCGTTCTCCTCACCCATTTCCATTCCGATCATATTGGCGGGTTGCCAGATATTGCGCTCAATACCTGGGCGGCGGGGAGGAGCGAGGAACTGGTGCTCTATGGCCCGGCGGGTATCGTCGATCTGGCTGAGGGGCTGTCGCGTGCCTACGGCATCGAAAATCGCGCGCGCATCGATCATCACGGCGAAGAGCTTTTCCCGCCTGCGGCTGCAGGCTTTCGCCCTGTGGAAGTGACGGTGCCGGACCGCGAAACATCGACCACGGTTTACGATGAAGACGGCCTCACCATCACCGCCTTCCGCGTGACGCATGAGCCGCTGCATGACGCTTTCGGCTATCGCATTGATTACAA
>JBAYOU010000341.1:0-2970 GCA_041678065.1 Parvibaculum sp.
CCACTGCCGCGCGAGGCGCGCAAATGGCTGGAATCACAGGCGATATTTCCCGACATCATGGGAACATCGGCCGCATGCCGGACCTATAATCTGATGCTCTCCGAAAATCGTCGGGTCGCTGCCGCGATTGTCGCTGTGGACTGACAAGGCATCTCCAGCCTTGGCTTTTTGCCGGGAAACCCATAGCTTTCTCACAGCTTGCGACACTGAGTCGCGCGACAGTTGGACATGCCGACCGAGTTTGCGGAGGGCGCGTCCTGCCAGGTCATACCGGCCGCGGCGGCGGCGAACGGCAATCAGGGGAAGAAAACTCCATGGCTAGCATTCTCACTTCACTGAGAAACACGGTCATCACCGGTTTCGTGCTCGCAGCAGTTTTGCTGCTCATGTATCTCAACTGGAATGACTGGGATGGCGCGGCACTGAGCCATGCGTTCTGGGCATTCATTTTCCGCTGGCTCCATGTCATCAGCGGTGTCATGTGGATCGGCCTGCTCTGGTACTTCAACTTCGTGCAGATTCCGAACATGCCGAAGATCCCCGATGAGCAGAAGCCGGCCATTGGCAAGGTGATCGCACCTGCAGCGCTTTTCTGGTTCCGCTGGGGCGCCATGGCAACCATCGTCACCGGCATCATTCTGGCCATGATGAACGGCTATCTCGTCGAAGCCTATACGCTCGGCGCTGTTGAAGGTTTTGCGGTTCCGAAGAACACGGCCATTGGGATCGGCATGTGGCTTGGCACGATCATGTGGTTCAACGTCTGGTTCGTGATTTGGCCAAACCAGAAGGTAGCCCTCGGCATCATCGATGCACCGGCGGACAAGAAGCCTGCCGCAGCGCGCACGGCGATGCTCTTCTCGCGCGTCAACACGATGCTCTCGGTTCCGATGCTCTTCTCCATGGTGTCGGCGCAGAACATCTTCTGATCTCCCGACGCAAGACGGGTAGAATGCGGGGCCGCCTCATGGGCGGCCCCGTTTGTTTGGAGGCATAATCATGAGTGTGAGCAATGATGGGAAGAGCATGGCGGCAAGCCTCTCCGAATTGCGGGAGAAGGATCATGACCGTTTCCTGACGCTCTTCTTTGCGCCATCCGCTGCGCGACCGGCGCTCACCGCGCTCTATGCTTTCAATCTGGAGATTGCGCGCATCCCTGAACTCGTGACCGAGCCGATGATGGGCCATATCCGCCTGCAATGGTGGCGCGAGGTGTTGGAAGGTTTACCGCAGGGAGAGACACGCGGACATGCTGCCGCTGTAGCCTTGCATGAGGCCGGAAATGTGCCGCTTGATCGATTGCAGACCCTGATTGATGCGCGGGAGCGCGACCTGTCTGATGAGCCATTCCCTGACATGGCGGCGCTTGAGGCTTATGCGGATGAGACATCTTCCGAGCTGATGAGGGTCGCGGCCTTTATTCTGGGTGGCGCGGAAAAGGAGGCTGCCTCAGAGAAGGCGCTTTACCATGCGGGCATTGCCTATGCGCTGACGGGTATCTTGCGCGCTCTTCCTGTTCACGCCTCTCAGGGGAGAATGCTGCTGCCGGGCGATATCATCCTTGAACGGAATATTGATCCACACGATGTTTTTGCAGGCAAGCTGACGGATGGGTTGACACTCGCCATTGGTGAAATTGCCGCGAGGGCGCTGGAACATCTCGCCTCGGCGCGTGAGGCTCAATTTGATAAGGCAATCCTTCCAGCGCTGCTTCCCGCTACATTCTGCGAGCGTTATCTGGACCTGATGACGGCCCCCGGTTTTGATCCGTTCAAGGTGCCGGTTGAAGTGCCAGCCTTTCAGCGGCAGCTTCGCCTCATGGGGCGCAGTCTCGCCCATAGATTCTGATTATTCGGCAGCTTCCGCCTGCGGGATGAGCCAGTCCTCAAGGTCACGTAGTGCGCGCGAAGTATAGGCGCGCTTGCGGGCGGGTGCCTTCGCTTTGCCGCGCGGGCGCTTACCGTTTTCATCACGCGGCACTTCGGGCTCCGGGAAGAGGCCGAAATTCACGTTCATCGGCTGGAAGGTCGCGGCATTTGCATCGCCCGTGATGTGCGCGAGAAGTGCGCCAAGCGCCGTCGTGCGCGGGGGCGGTGTGACGGCACGGCCTTGCCGCTCGGCAGCGGCGAAGCGGCCCGCAAGTAGACCCATCGCGCCACTTTCGACATAGCCTTCAACGCCTGTGATCTGTCCTGCAAAGCGCAGGCGTGGCTCGCGCTTCAGCCGCATCAGCCCGTCGAGCAGATTGGGGCTGTTGATGAACGTGTTACGGTGAAGGCCGCCAAGCCGCGCGAACTCTGCATTCTCAAGGCCGGGGATGGTGCGGAAGATGCGCGTCTGCTCGCCATGTTTCAGCTTCGTCTGGAAGCCGACCATATTGTAGAGCGTGCCGAGTGCATTATCCTGCCGAAGCTGCACAATCGCATAGGGCTTCACATCCGGCGCGTTCGGGTTGGTGAGGCCAACCGGCTTCATCGGCCCGAAGCGAAGTGTCTCAGGCCCACGCTCCGCCATCACTTCTATGGGCAGGCAGCCATCGAAATAGGGCGTGGATTTTTCCCAATCCTTGAACTCGGTCTTACCGCCCGTGAGCAGCGCCTCGATGAAGGCGTCATATTGTTCATGCGTCATCGGGCAGTTGATGTAGTCCTTGCCCGCGCCTGCCGGGCCGGATGCCCCTGCGCTTTCCTTGTCATAGCGCGACTGAAACCAGCAGACCGACATATCGATGCTGTCGCGGTGGATGATCGGCGCAATGGCATCGAAGAAGGCAAGCTCGTCTGCACCCGTGAGTTCACTGATTGCCTTGCCAAGCGCGTCAGAGGTGAGGGGACCTGTGGCGATGATCACATTGTCCCATTCGGCGGGCGGAATGTTGTCCACCTCGCCGCGTTCCACCGTGATGAGCGGATGCGCGGTGAGTTTCTTCGTCACATAGTCGGAGAAGATGTCGCGGTCCACAGCCAGCGC
>JBAYOU010000342.1:0-2967 GCA_041678065.1 Parvibaculum sp.
GACGACATCACCCATGTCGAAAACCGCATCGATCCGCTTGCCGACGCGGAGATCGTCGAAACGGAATTGATGCTCGCGGACCTCGAAAGCCTCGAAAAGCGTGTAGTAGCCGCCGAGAAAAAGGCCAAGGGCGGTGACAAGGAAGCAAGGCAGCTTGTTGATCTGATGAATATCGCGCTTACCTATCTGCGCGATGGCCGCCCTGCCCGCATGGCGACGGCGGAACACAAGATCGACAGTGAGGACATGAAGGCATGGGAAGGGCTCAACCTTCTCACCTCCAAGCCTGTTCTCTATGTCTGCAACGTAGAAGAAGCCTCCGCCGCGACAGGCAATGAATATTCAAAGCTGGTTGAAGACCGCGCCAAGGCAGAAGGCGCGCAGTCCGTCGTGATTTCAGCCCGCATCGAGGAAGAAATCGCGCAACTTCCCCCCGATGATCGCGACGAGTATCTCGAAACTCTGGGCCTTAGCGAACCGGGCCTCGCCCGTCTCATCCGCTCCGGTTACGCGCTTCTCGACCTCATCACCTATTTCACGGTGGGGCCGAAAGAAACCCGCGCCTGGACCATCACGCGCGGCACCCGCGCACCTGCCGCTGCCGGTGTCATCCACACGGATTTCGAAAAGGGCTTCATCCGTGCCGAGACGATTTCCTATGATGATTACATAAGCCTCGGCGGTGAACAGGGCGCCAAGGATGCTGGCAAGATGCGCCTTGAAGGCAAAGAATATGTCGTCGCCGACGGCGATGTGATGCATTTCCGCTTCGCCAACTGATGACCAGGCACACCTCGCCTGCGGGAAGGTCGAACCCGTGAACATGGCGAAGCGAATTCCAGGGAGGGGTAGGTCTTACCCTAACTCACCTCACCGAGAAATCGTTCAAAAAGCGGATTGAACACTTCCGGCGCTTGCCAGAAAGGCGCATGGCCGAGCCCTTCCAGCACATGAACCTTGCCATCCCAGAGGTTGCGATAGGTGACCTTCTCAAGAAAGACGTTGTTCACATAGGGCTCTGTCGATCCGGTAACGACGGCAAGCGGCTGGGTTGCGGTTTCCGCGATCTCTCGCCCATCGAGATCGCGCCCCTCAATTGCCGATTGCAGCATAAGGGGCCGGAAGCGGCCGTCAGCGCGGAGAGATGCGGCGAGCATCCACGGCTCTATTGGCACATCTTCACCAAGCCCGCCCTGAACTTGCATACGCGCTTCTTCTTCCGTGAAATCCGGCTTGAAGGTAAGGCCCATGGACTCCGTGGGGAGGAATGCCTCCCCCATATCCGCCCCGCCCGCGGGCGGCGTTCCTGTAATCCAGGCCGCGACCAGCCCCGGCCAGCGCGCCATCAGTTCCAGCGCCACATGGCCGCCAAGCGACCAGCCCATCACAACAGCGCGCTCCACCTTCAGCGCGTCAAGAAACGCTATCGCCGCATCAGCAAAGCCGTGGATTGAATAGGTGGCGGCGGGGTCCGGGGCATCAGAACTTTGCCCGTGGCCCGGCAGATCAAAGGCAATGAAGCGGTGGCACTCGGCCATCTCGCTCGAAAATTGACGCCCGAACATCTCCTTGCAGGAGGAGTTTCCATGAACAAAGAGCACCGGAAGCCCGGTGCCTGAACTCTCCACATAGGCAAGCCGCCCATGCGGCGTGTCCTTGAAGCCCTGAATCATCTCCCGCCCCCACAAAAGTTTTGTTACCCAACCATCAAAGTTGACATATGCGTCATTATTTTTTGCATCAGTCGGCCCTTCCCCCTATAGTTTTCGTAGAGGAAACCGGCAGGGCCGGACGAAGGAGGAACCATGACGAACACCATCACCACAAATATCACGGTGGATGCGGCCTACGAAGCGGTCGCTCCAGACGATTTCGCTGCAATGATGGAAGTGGATCGCTACGGTAAGCGCTCCACCGCTTTCGACAAGATCATCTCGGCGACGCATGACCATTTCTGGGATCCGCAGGACCCGAAATATGTCGATTTCACTCAGCCCTTCGACATCGAGAACGAATATCTGACGGATCCCGATCAGAACACCGATCTCAAAACGGCAGTGGCCGACAAGCTCAACGAGAAGCAGAAGATTCAGCTCGTCAATATGGACGTGCAGTGGGCACTTTCCTCCATCCTTCACGGCGAAGCAGGCGCGCTCGCGCTTTCCGCAAGCCTTTGCCACATCCTGAAGGATCCGGGCGCGCAGGAATATGCCGCAAACCAGACCCGCGAAGAGGCCCGCCATGTGGCCGGCTTCTCCAACTACATCAAGGCGCGCTGGGGCAAGCCCGTGCCGGTTGGCCCTGCCCTCGGCAATGTTCTGACGGAACTCGTCAACTCACCGCTCGTCTGGAAGAAGCTCGTCGGCATGCAGATGCTGGTCGAAGGCCTCGCAATGGGCGCCTTTGCCTCTTTCTACAAGTATGGCCGCGACCCGCTGATGGTGAAGCTGATGCAGCTCACCATGACGGATGAAGCTTTCCATCATAAGTTCGGAAAAATCTGGGCAGACCGGACCATTCCGAATCTGAATCCGGAACAGCGCAACGCCATCGAGGACTGGGCCTGGGAAGTCTTCCAGGTGCTTCTCTACAATCTCGGCAGCCCCGAGCAGAAGAAGCATATCTATGCCGCAGTCGGCCTCGAATGGGAATGGGTGCAGGGCGCCTATATGGAAGCACTGACGGACAAGAACATCCGTGAGAGCATGCAGGAAAGCTCCAACATCTTCCGTGTGCTGATCAAAACGCTTCTCAAGGCCGGCATCATCACCGACCGCACGGCGATGAACTACGCTGCCTTCATTGACATGAAGGAACTCTATGGCGAAGGTGACCGCATGATCGGTGACGACATCGCCGAGGAAGGCATCCGCCTTCTGCGCGAACTCAATGGCCAGGGCGGCGGCGCATATTCGCTCGACCGTATGTCGGCAGCCGAGTAAGCAGGTCCGGGATCGGGTCTGCCCC
>JBAYOU010000343.1:0-2958 GCA_041678065.1 Parvibaculum sp.
CGGGATTTGCCTATTACACTTCTCCCATTGGCAATGAAAACAGACGTACCCGGATATGCGCCCGGAGTATGCGATGGGAGGTGTTCTATGAAGTTTGGCGTGTTCTACGAATTGCAATTGCCGAAGCCCTGGAATGAGGGAGACGAGGCGCGCCTGTTCCATGAAGCGCTGGAGCAGATCATTCTGGCAGACAAGCTTGGCTATGATCACGCCTGGGAGGTGGAGCATCACTTCCTTGATGAATATTCCCATTCTTCCGCACCGGAAGTGTTCCTCGCGGCGGCGGCCTCCGTCACCAAGAATATCCGGCTGGGTCACGGCATCCGTCAGGTCATTCCGAACTACAACCACCCCGCGCGCACGGCGGAAGGCCTCGCAACGCTCGACATCATGTCTCACGGGCGTGTCGAATTCGGCATCGGCGAGGGGGCAACGCGGCTGGAGCTTGGCGGCTTCGGCATTCCCGCAAAGGAAAAGCGCGCCATGGCCATCGAGGCCGCAGAACAGATCGCCAATATGATGGTGCTGGATCCCTATCCGGGTTTCGAAGGCAAATATTTCTCCATGCCCTGCCGCAATGTGCTGCCAAAGCCGGTGCAGCGCCCGCATCCGCCCATGTGGATGGCCTGCACCAATCGCGACACGATCCGCGTCGCGGCCTCGCTCGGCGTCGGTGCGCTTGCCTTCTCCTTCCTTGATCCCGAAGAAGCGCATCACTGGTCGGAAATCTATTACGGCATCATCAAATCAGAAGAGTGTCGCCCCATTGGTCACAGCGTGAACGCAAACATTGCGATGGTGTCGAACTTCTCGCTGCACCATGACCGCGAAGAAGCCATTCGGCGTGGCCATGAAGGCTTTGAGTTTTTCGGCTATGCGCTGAACGCGCTTGTTGCGCATGACACGGTGCCTGGCCGCACGAACATCTGGGGCGACTACATCAAGGCGCGCGGCAACCGCACGCAGGAAGTGATCGACGCGGCAAAGCGGGCAGACGCCATCGCTACGGGCATCGGCACGCCGGATGACATGCGCGCGCATCTCAAGGCCTTCCGGAATGCTGGTGTCGATCAGGTGATCTTCATGCAGCAAGCCGGGCGCAACCAGCATGAGCATATTTGCGAGTCGCTTGAGCTTTTTGCAAAGGAAGTCATGCCGGAGTTCAAGGCGGAAGCGGCCGAACGGGAGGCGAAGAAGCAGGCGGAACTCGCGCCCTATATCGAAGCGGCATTGAAGCGGAAAAACGGGATGCGTCCACTTGAGGATCACGAGATCCCGGTAGTGAAGGCATCCGTGCAGAAGGCGCAGGTCAATCAGGGAGCCTGAGCGGGTTCTCGAACAAGGAGAAGGAAATGAAGAAAGCAATGATAGGGCTTTTCGCCGTGGCGGCTTTCGCCCTCGCGGCGTGTGACGATCCAGCGGAGAAGAGCGCCGCTGAAGAAGCAGCACCCGAAGCCGTTGTCGAGGAGCAGGTCACGGAGGACAACGCACTCGGCGAAGAGGCAGCCGCTGAAAGCGACGCAGCCGATGTAAGCGCCGCCATGAACGAGATGGAAGAAGGTTGCAAGGCCGCCGCCGAAGCCCTTGCCGTTTGGACTGAAAAGCCCTGGGATGAGGCGAAGGAAGCCGTAAGTGCAGGCGAGGGTGTCGCAACTGTCCGTGTTATCCGCCCGGGCGAGCCTGTCACGATGGACTACCGCGCCAACCGCCTCAATGTGGAACTTGATGACGGTGACAAGATTGTCCGCATCTTCTGCGGCTGAGCATCTCGCGTGGCAGCAGGTGGCCAGTCGTGCCATCCGCTGCCACGCTTCTGCCCGATTTCACCTGCTTTCTTTACGCTGATGCCAATGCCGGAAGTGCCTTCCCGGCGGAGAGCAATTGAAGGAGAGAAGGATGAAAAAGATGCGCGTTGGTCTTGCAGGCATGGCGGCGGTGGCCGCCTTCATTCTGGTTGCAGCTTGCGATCAGAACACGGAAGAACAGGCCTCCAGCGAGGCTGCGCCGGAAGTCGTGGCGGAAATGGCAGAGAGCGACCTGCCGGATAGCCAGATGCCCGAAACCACAATGCCGGAAAGCGATCTGCCCGAGGCGGCAGACGGAGCAAAGGATGCGGCCACTGCTGCGGAGAATGGCGAAGCCGAGTTCAACGCTGCTGTTGCCAGTTGTCAGGCCGCCGCCGATGCGCTTGGCGTCTGGGTCGGCCAGCCCTTCGCCGATGCGGAAGATGCCATTACGGCCGGTGCGAATGTCGCAAATATCCGTGTGATCCACCCGGATACGATGGTGACAAAGGATTTTCGTCCCGACCGGCTCAATGTCGATGTGAATGAGGAAGGCAACGTCACCCGCGTCTATTGCGGTTGATCCTTCGATGATGCGGGAGAGGGCCGTCCGTCAGCGGACGGTTCTCACCGGATCGCTGCCATCCCAGTCGATCGCCGCATTGCGGATATGCTCGAAAAACTTGCCTTTAGAGCCTGAGATATCCGACATCTCGATCACCGTGCCCGGGTGGGTTTCGGTATCGAAATAGACGAAGCGGCCCTGCGGCCCGCCGATCTGTCCCTCATGGCCGACCTTGTAGCCCGCCGCGCGCGCCCGGTCGTAATCCGCCTGGTAATCCGTGGTCCAGTAGGACATGTGCTGCATGCCCTCGTGGCCCGCATTCAGGAAATCGAGATACATGGACGGCGCATCATTGCGCTGCTGGATCAACTCGATCTGAAGGTCGCCCGTGTTACCAAGCGCAATGCTCATCTCGACGGGCGAAGGCTCGCCGCGATAGGTGAACCAGTCGCATTTGACCCGGTCTATATAGAAGAACGGGCCGACACCCATCACTTCCGTCCAGTGCTTCAATGCGGCTTCAATATCGCGCACGACATAGCCGTTCTGGCAGACCTTTCCGAAAAACCGGCTCAAACATTCTCTCCTTCAGATTCCAGTGACGAGAAA
>JBAYOU010000344.1:0-2955 GCA_041678065.1 Parvibaculum sp.
TCGAAGGTCACGCTTGCGGGTATGCCTGCGGGTTTCTCCCAACCGGCTTCTTCGAACTTCGCAATGCCGCGCGTCAGATCAGCCTTGATGTTGCCCCGGTTCACGCTGCGCCCGTCGCCCTTCAATGTCGCATCAACGGTCGCGACACCTGCGATGAAGGAATCGAGCTTGAGACCAAGCGCCCTTCGTCCATCCTCATCGAGATTACCGCGCAGCCTGTAGAGGGAGCGCGGAGAGAGGTTGCGGTTGAAGTTCTCGCGCCATTCGAGATCAAGCGCTGCCGCATGATTGATGACAATCGGCCCGCTCACCGAAAGGCCGGAGCGATCCACCGTCAGGCCGAGCGTGCCTGCGGTAACGGAAAGGTCCTTTTGAATCTCGGGAAGAACGACATTCTCCGTATGCGCCTTGCCGGAGAAATCCACCTCGTCCATCTGCACGTCTTTAACGAGGGGAAGGGAGAGCTTTCCTTCAAGGCGGCCCGTGCCACCGACACTCAAAGGATCAAGACCGAAATCGCTGATGAAGCCGAGCGGCTCATGGTCGAGCACGCTCAATATGTCAGACATGGCGCCCGAAACGGCAAAGGCTATGTATCCCGGCGCGCCCTTTGTCGTCATTTCATCGACATAGAAATGGCCGTCACTCACTGCGATATCGCCCTGCCCCCGCTGGCGGATGGTGGCGGATGTCACCCAGGCATCGAAGCGATTGCCTTCAACGAGACCGCGCGCCACGAGATTTTCCATCGGCGGCAGGTCGCCGAGATAGTGCATCGTCTGGCCCTTGGCCGTGAATTCGAAGCGCAGATTTTCCTTTGGAATGGGCTTGCGGTCTTCGATATCGGCAATCATGCCTGCCGGAAAATCGACGTTGAACGAGCCGCCGTCAAGCGTGCCGCCGGACAGGTTTTTCTCCACCCATTCACGCGCACCTTTCGCAAGTCCGAAAGGCCATATCGCCTTGAATGCATCGAAAGGCATCGGCTCGATCTCGCCTGTCACCACGACGGTGGGAGAGCGTTCAGCCTCCGCAAGCCGCCCCGAAAGGCGAATGCCGCCGCCAGCCGTGCCGACGTAAAGTTCATTTATGTCGGCGCTCATCGCATCGAAATCGAGAGCGGCGGCAAGATTGATGAGGTCCACATCGACCGGTCCGGCAAAGAAGCCCGGTACTTCGGTATGAATATCCTCCGCGCGCAGATCAACTCTGGCGCGGGCGATGTTCAGTCCCTCGCCCATTTCATAGCCAATGGTGCCGGATACAGTCGCCTCATGCGGGCCTGCCATGAAGGTAAGCTCATCCACCGTGGCAAGCTGCGCTTCGCCATCCAGCACGACGAGGCCATGTGCCTTTTCAAGCGGAATGGTGGTTGTCCAAGGCTCCGGCAGGTTGATTTTGCCCGTACCCGAACTTACCAAAAGCCGCGCCGCGCGCAGCGCGCCGTCACGCTGTATCTCGACCTCGCCTTCTGCGTGAAGCGGTGCGTCGAACACATCGTAGTCGGAGAAGGCAGGCGACAATCGGGCAAGAGCTGCGGGCACCACATTCGATGCCGTCATATCAATCCGCGCGATCTCGCTGTCGGCGGCGAGAAAGCCGCTCATCTCGAGGCGAGCCGTTTTGTCCGCAATGGCGAAATCTGCATCCAGCCGTCCGGCAATGCCGCCATCACCACGATAGATGGAGAGGTTGGCCGATGGCGCTTCGAAGGTCACGCCATTCACCTCATCAACAAAGGTGAGTTGCGCTTCCCTGATGCCGAAACGGGAGAGATAGCTGAAGGGCGATGAACGGTCCGCGCCGTCGAGCAGCGCTTCCAGCAGCGGGCCGAGAGTGTCTTCTTCCTTTTCTTCTTCCGCGCCAGCGGTGCCGAGCGCCAGCGTCACCCCCGTGCCGGGGCGGCGCAGCACGGTGGCGCTCACGCGGTAGAGTTCAACCGAGGTGGGCGCGAGCGTGCCCCGAAAAAGAGCCGGGACGCTCAACTCGAAGGCGAGTTGAGGCACGCGGGCAATTTCGTTGCCATCTGCTCCATGAAGCGTCACATCCGAGAGACGCAGCGCAAGCTCGCGCTCTTCCGCTGCCCAGATCAGCACCGTATCGCCAATGGCGAGATTGCCACCCTGGAGCGTGGGGCGAGCCGCTTCCTCGAATATCTGGTTCAGAATCGATATCGAGATGGGGCCGGACGACAGCCGCCACGCAAGCACGGCAAGCAGTACGGCCATGACCGCAAAGGCGATCCCCGCAATCTCGAGAATGATTTTACTGGTGCGACGGATCAATGACGCCGTTAACTCCTCTCGCTCACCGCGCTATGAAAACCGCAGAAATGCGGCGAAAGCGAGTCAGGCAAGTTTCTAACTGCGCTTGTCCGACTTGTCTGCAAGATTGGGGCTGGCTATTGCAAGACCACTGACAATATTAACGGCAGCGTTAACGCCCGCACCCACACGATCAGCGCCGGCATTTTGCGGCGAACCCGTTATGGAGGCATTACGACATGACCAAGGCACCTGCCAGAAAGACGACCACAACCAAACCCTCTGCTGCCTCTGCCCTGCCGCCAGAGGGGAAAAAGGCACCCGCCTTCTCGCTCCCGGCTGATGATGGTTCGACCGTCTCGCTGAAATCGCTTGCGGGCAAGAAGGTTGTTCTCTTCTTCTATCCGAAAGACGACACGCCGGGCTGCACCACGGAGAGCATTGCCTTCAGCGCACTCAAGAAGAAGTTTGAGGCGGCAAATACGCTCGTCTTCGGTATCTCGAAGGATTCCATCGAGAAGCATTGCAAGTTTCGCGACAAGCACAATCTCACCGTGCGGCTTCTCTCCGACGAGGAAGGCAAGATGCTCGAAGCCTATGGTGTCTGGGCGGAGAAAAGCCTTTATGGCCGAAAGTTCATGGGCATCAATCGCACCACCTTGCTACTCGACGAAAAGGGCGTGGTGCGCAA
>JBAYOU010000345.1:0-2951 GCA_041678065.1 Parvibaculum sp.
CCTTGCGCTTGCCATTGCGCAGCGCGAGGGATTGCCGGAAATCGTCGCGCGGGTTCTCGCAGGGCGAGGCGTTGCACCGGAAGACTGCGCTGCCTATCTCGCCCCCTCGCTCAGGACGCTGCTACCCGACCCGAGCACGCTTGCCGATATGGACAAGGCGACAACACGGGTGGCAGATGCCGTTATTGCCGGCGAGAAGATTGCCGTCTTTGGCGACTATGATGTTGATGGCGCAACCTCAAGCGCGCTGCTTCACCGCTTCTTCAAGGAAGTAGGGCGCGAGCTTCGCATCTATATTCCTGATCGCATCAGCGAGGGGTACGGGCCGAATGTCCCTGCGCTCAAGCGGCTGAAAGATGAGGGCATTGATCTTCTCATCACGGTTGATTGCGGCACCATGGCGCATAAGGCGCTGGGGATTGCGGCTGATTATGGACTTCCTTCCATCGTGATCGATCACCATCAGGCGGAACCTGCGCTGCCGCCTGCCTTTGCGCTCGTCAATCCGAACAGGCTTGATGATGAAAGCGGGCTTGGCCAGCTCGCCGCGGTGGGTGTCACCTTTGTCTTTCTCGTCGCGCTCAATAGGGCGCTTCGCGACCGTGGCTTTTATGGCTCTGATCGCGCCGAGCCGAACCTGATGCAATGGCTTGATCTCGTGGCGCTGGGCACGGTGTGCGATGTGGTGCCGCTTCAGGGGCTCAACCGTGCTTTTGTGGCGCAGGGGCTGCGTGTCATGGCGCGGCGGGGAAATGTGGGCCTCAGCGCGCTTTCCGAGGTTGCGCGTATGAACGGTGCACCGGCGGCCTATCATTGCGGTTTTCTTCTTGGGCCCCGCGTCAATGCGGGCGGACGCGTAGGACGTGCTGATCTCGGCGTGCGCCTGCTCACCACAGAGAACGACAGTGAAGCGCGCGCGCTTGCCGAAGAGCTGAATGTGATGAATGCCGAGCGGCAGGCAATCGAGGTACAGGTTCTGGAACAGGCGCTGGCGCAGGTGGATGAACGGCTATCCGCTTCCCGCGCGAATACGCCGCCGCCGCTGATCATTGCGAGCGGCAAGGGCTGGCATCCGGGTGTCATCGGCATTGTGGCGAGCCGCCTCAAAGACCGTTACGAGCGGCCAAGCCTCGTCATTGCGCTGGATGAGAAGGGCGAAGGCAAGGGGTCCGGGCGTTCGCTCACCGGCGTTGACCTCGGCCGCGCGGTAACGGCGGCGCTTGAGGCAGGGCTTCTCATCAATGGCGGTGGACACGCCATGGCGGCAGGGCTGACGCTGCGCGAAGAAAAGATCGAGGCGCTGGGGGCCTTCCTTTCAAAGCGCCTCGCCGATGATGTTGCCATTGCCTCCGAAGCGCGGGCGTTGAAACTGGATGGGGCGATTGCCGCACGTGGCGCCACGCGCGACCTCTATGAACTGGTACAACAGGCTGGACCTTATGGTGCCGGCAACCCTGAGCCGCGCTTTGCCGTACCATCAGTTCGTGTCGTGCGGGCTGATATTGTCGGCAATGCGCATGTGCGCTGCATTCTCGCGGGTGAGGATGGCGGTCGCCTGAAGGGCATTGCCTTCCGTGCAGCCGAATCACCGCTGGGTGCCGTTTTGATGGATAAGGGGGCGGGGCTGCTTCATATAGCGGGTCGTCTTTCCGCCGATGACTGGCAGGGACGCCGCGAAGTTCAGCTTACCATCGAAGATGCAGTGCCTACACGGGACGCGCAGCCGTGAAAAGGCGGTAATCCGCCGGTTTTCGTGCGGCGGGGCTTGCCACAAACGGATTGTCCGCTTATAAGGCCGCCGTGAGCGGGTTTCCCGCTGGGCCTCGTGCCCCACGAAATGTGCGCCCTTCGTCTATCGGTTAGGACGCCAGATTTTCATTCTGGAAAGAGGGGTTCGATTCCCCTAGGGCGTACCATTTCTTTTATGTCGGCTGCCGCGTGTAGCGGGCACGCAGCAGCCTCCATATCCATTCACCAATGGCCGGTATTCGGCATGGAAGCCCATGGTTCCTGTGCGGGCAGGGGTGAGCCTGCTTGCAGGAGTTCGATGGAGATGTTGTCGGGTGAGCGGACAAAGGCCATGCGTCCGTCGCGCGGCGGACGATTGATGGTGACGCCCGTTTGCATGAGGCGATCGCATGTCTCGTAGATGTTTTCGACTTCATAGGCGAGATGGCCGAAATTCCGGCCTTCGCCGAGTTCTTCCGGGTCCCAGTTCCAGGTGAGTTCCACCTGCGCTTCCTTCTGGCCCGGGGCGGCGAGGAAAACGAGGCTGAAACGACCTTCCTCGATGTCGAAGCGACCGAGATTTTCGAGGCCGAGCTTGTTGCAATAAAAATCGAGCGATTTGTCGAGATCGCTGACACGCACCATTGTGTGCAGATACTTCATCACTGATCCTTGATGTATGCGGCGTTTGCCGCATGATTCCCCATCCGGAGGGCGGGGTCAAAGAAGAGCGGAGAAAGAATGTCGGTGGAGCTGAAACGAGCCATTGAGGAAGCCTATCGCGTGGTGGTGTTTACTGGCGCGGGCATCAGCACGGAGAGCGGCATTCCCGATTTCCGTAGCCCCGGCGGGCTCTGGACGAAAATGGCGCCGATCGACTTTCAGGATTTTGTTCGTTCGGCCGATATTCGTGCGGAAGCGTGGCGGCGCAAATTCGAGATCGACAAGACGATTACACAAGCCGAACCGAACAAGGGGCATATGGCCATAGCGAAGCTGGTGGATGAGGGGAAGGTCTCTCACATCATCACGCAGAATATCGACAATCTGCATCAGAACTCCGGCATACCGAGCGAGAAAATCATCGAACTGCATGGCAATGGCACCTATGCGAAGTGCCTTGATTGTGGTGAGCGGCATGAGCTTTTCTGGGTAAGGGAAATGTTCGAAGCATCGGGGCGCGCGCCGGATTGCCGCTCCTGTAACGGCATCGTGAAATCGGC
>JBAYOU010000346.1:0-2943 GCA_041678065.1 Parvibaculum sp.
ACGCTGACTGAAGAAGAAATGGCTGCCCGCGCTCAGGCGCTCGACAGTGCGCGCGAGCGCGAGGGCGAGGATCGTCGTCGGGCAGAGGAAGAGGCAAAGCGTTTTGCCGAGGAAGATGCGCGCCGCGAACGCGAGCGCGCTGCCGCCGAAGCGCGCGCCGCCGAGGAAGCTGCCCGTCAGATTGCCGAGCAGGAAGCCCGTGTCCGCTCTGCCGAAGAGGCGAAGCGCCGCGGCCATGAAGAAGATCGCCCGGCGCCTCGCGCCGCCGTCAAGGAACTTGTCCCGGACGCTGACGAAGAAGAAAAGCCGAAGCGCGCGGCAGGCCATGCTGCGCCGAAGCAGCCCGCTACGCGCCGCACGGAAGAGCGTCGCCGTGGCAAGCTCACCATCACCAAGGCATTTGATGATGAAGGCGGGCGTCAGCGCTCGCTTGCCTCGATGCGCCGCCGTGTGGAGCGTGAGCGCAAGAAGCATATGGGTATTCAGGACGCGCCACAGAAGGTTGTGCGCGAAGTCGTGATCCCGGAAATCATCACCATCCAGGAACTTGCGAACCGCATGGCGGAGCGCGCGGTGGATGTCATCAAGATCCTGATGAAGCAGGGCATCATGCTGAAGATCACCGATGTGATCGACAGCGATACCGCCCAGCTCATCGCCGAAGAACTGGGCCACACGGTGAAGCGTGTTGCTGAGTCCGACGTTGAAGAGGGTCTTGTCGGTGAAGATGATGCGTCGGAACTGAAAGAAAGCCGCGCACCCGTCGTCACTGTCATGGGGCACGTTGACCACGGCAAGACCTCGCTTCTCGATGCCCTGCGCCGCACCGACGTTGCAGCCGGTGAAGCAGGTGGCATCACGCAGCATATCGGCGCCTATCAGGTCGCGCTGCGCTCGGGTGATCGCATCACCTTCCTTGATACGCCGGGCCACGCCGCCTTTACATCCATGCGTGCCCGCGGCGCGAAGGTGACGGATATCGTCGTTCTCGTTGTTGCCGCCGATGACGGTGTGATGCCGCAGACCATCGAAGCGATCAGCCATGCGAAGGCGGCCGAAGTGCCGATCATTGTGGCCATCAACAAGATGGACAAGCCGGAAGCCGATCCCTCGCGCGTAAAGAACGAACTGCTTCAGCATGAAGTCGTTGTCGAAGATTTCGGCGGCGATGTCATGGCTGTGGAGATTTCGGCAAAAGCCGGCATGGGCCTCGACAAGCTTGAAGAGGCAATCCTTCTGCAGGCTGAAATTCTTGAACTCCGCGCGAATCCGAACCGCAATGCGGAGGGCATCATCGTTGAGGCGAAGCTTGACCGTGGCCGTGGCCCGGTCGGCACCGTGCTTATCCAGCGCGGCACGCTCAATGTCGGCGACATCATCGTCGCTGGCACGGAATGGGGCCGTGTCCGTGCGCTCATCAATGATCGCGGCGAGAACGTGCCCTCCGCGGGCCCCTCGCAGCCCGTCGAAGTGCTCGGCCTTGGCGGCGCACCGGAAGCAGGCGACGTGATGAGCGTTGTCGAAAATGAAGCCCGCGCCCGCGAGATCACCGATTACCGACAGCGCCTGCGTCGCGACAAACGTGTTGGCACCGGCAACCGCACCTCGCTCGATCAGATGCTGTCGCAGCTTAAAGAGCAGGACAAGAAAGAGCTGCCCATCGTCATCAAGGCTGACGTGCAGGGTTCTGCTGAAGCCATTGTGCAGGCGCTCGAAAAGCTCGGTACTGATGAAGTCACCGCCCGCGTCATTCATGCAGGTGTTGGCGGCGTCACGGAATCGGATATCACGCTTGCGACAGCGTCCAATGCACCTGTCATCGGCTTCAACGTCCGCGCCAATGTGCAGGCCCGCGATGCCGCCCGTCAGGATGGTGTCGAGATCCGCTACTATTCGGTCATTTATGATCTGGTAGATGACATCAAGGCGGCGCTCTCCGGCATGCTCTCGCCGGAACTGCGCGAAACCTTCCTCGGCAATGCGCAGATCCTCGAAGTATTTAACATTTCGAAGATCGGCAAGGTGGCTGGCTGCCGCGTGACCGAAGGTGTGGTGCGCCGTGGTTCGCATGTCCGCCTCATCCGCGACGATGTGGTGATCCACGAAGGCAAGCTCTCGACCCTCAAGCGCTTCAAGGATGAAGTGAAGGAAGTGCAGTCGGGTCAGGAATGCGGCATGGCCTTCGAGAATTATCAGGACATGCGCGCGGGCGACGTCATCGAATGTTTCGACGTTGAGGTGGTGAAGCGCAGCCTGGACTAAGCTGCCTTCCTCTCTCTCCAGCAATGCCTCACCTTCTCGCTCTCCGTAACGGGCGAGAAGGATCGAGGCGGGCTTGAGGGGTAAACGGAATAGCCCCATGCAAAGACGATCGAGCAAGACCCATCGCGGCGGCAACGCACCGAGCCAGCGCCAGCTTCGGGCTGGCGAGCTTGTGCGCCGCGCCCTTGCCGATATCGTCGCGCGCGGCACGATCCGCGATCCGGAACTCGCCGACCGCAGCTTCACCGTGACAGAAGTCCGTATGAGCCCTGATCTGCGCCACGCGACCTGTTTCGTCGCGCCGCTGGGCCATGGGGATGCGGCGGCATTGGCGCAGGCGCTGGGCCGTGTTCGGGCCTGGCTGCGTGGCCAGCTTTCGAAGGAAGTCACCTTCAAATTCATGCCCGACCTTTCGTTCGAGCCCGACACTTCCTTCGACAATGCGGAGGCCATCGACCGGCTGCTCCACAAGCCGGAAGTCGCGCGTGACCTCACCTCGGATGAGGATGCCGAAGACGATCTCGGCGACGAGGATTGAGCTTCATGGCGCGGCGCAAGAAGGGCGATCCGGTCCATGGCTGGGTCGTCGTTGACAAGCCTTCCGGCCCCACCTCGTCCGATGTGGTGAACAAGGTGCGCCGCCTTTTCAATGCGCAGAAGGCCGGGCATGCAGGCACACTC
>JBAYOU010000347.1:0-2943 GCA_041678065.1 Parvibaculum sp.
CGGGTGAGTATCGTGCGCGCGATCAGGTCAGCCATCTCGTCGAAGAGTTTGTAGGCGCCGCCATTCGTCTCCATGAAGCCGAGCGCATAAAGCGTGGGATGCTCGCGGCTGAAGAGGTTCATGTAGAGATCAGGCCGTCCCTTCTTCCAGGCGAGGAGGGAAGGGTCGAGATAAGGCACTTTCCATTCATAACCCGTAGCGCAAAGCACAAGGTCGATTTCCTCGGATGTACCATCGACGAAATGAACTGTCTTTCCCTCAAACCGCGCCACATCGCGCTTCGCCTTTATGTCGCCATGCGCGAGGTGATGCAGTAGCTGCGTGTTGAGGATCGGATGCGTCTCGAAGATGCGATGATCAGGTTTTTGAAGACCGAGCCTTGTGAGGTCGCCATGCAGAATGCGCAGGATCACACCGAAAACGCGCTGCGTAAGCCACATGGGAAGCTTCGGGCCTTCATGTGCAAATACATCCGCCGGTTTGCCGAAAAGATGTTTCGGCAGGAAGTGGTATCCCCGCCTCATGCTGATGAAAGCGGCATCCGCCGTTCGCGCTGCATCGCAGGCAATATCGCAACCGGAATTTCCCGCGCCGATGATAAGCACACGCTTTCCCTTGAACTCGTCGGCTGAACGGAAGGAAACCGCATGGCGTATCTCACCCGTGAAGGTACCGGGATACTCAGGCATGACCGGATGCCAGTTCGTTCCATTCGCACAGACAAGCGCCGCATAGTCTTTCGTTTCGCCGGTTGAAAGCGTCACCCGCCATGTCTCGTCAGGCTGCAATTCCGCTTTCTCTACCGATACATTGAAGCGGATATGGTCGCGCAGCCCGTAGGCATCCGCGAAGCTCTGCATATAGAGGTGGATCTGCCGGTTGGAAGGATAGTCCGGGTAATCCTCCGGCATCGGAAAGTCGTGATAATGCGACTGTGTTTTCGAAGAGATGAAATGCGCCGAGTCATAGACAGGCGAGCCGGGATTGCTCTGGTCCCATAGCCCGCCCACATCGCTGTGCCGCTCGTAAATATCGAACGGAATCTTGTGGCGTAAAAAAGTGCGGGCAATGCTCAAACCTGCTGGTCCCCCGCCCACCACGCAAACGCGTCCAATCACCCCCATGCCGCCCCCCTGAAAGTGAGTAATATTCATGTTTGTAAAAAGTGATAAACCCTCATAATTTCCGGCGCAAGGAAAAAGCGGTCAGGAATGCCCATGAGCAGCCCAAAAATCCTCCGTCGCCAGCCGACACAGGCGCGCGCCCGCGAGCGCGTGGAGCGGCTCTTGTCCGTCGCGACCGAAATGATTGCCGAGACGGGAAGCGACGCCATGCGGATGACGGAGCTTGCGGAAAGGGCGGGCGTGCCCATCGGCTCACTCTATCAATATTTTCCCGACAAGGCGGCGATCCTGCGGCTCCTTGCGATCCGCGTGATGGAACGCGTGCGGGAAATGCTGCGGCGAACCATTGAAGGGCTGAATGACCCGAAAGAGGCACTCGCGCGGATCGATCTGGCGCTTGTGGGCTACTACCAGCTTTTCCTCACGGAACCCGTGACGCGTGATATCTGGTCAGCTACGCAGTCGGACAAAGCGCTTCAAGAACTCGACATTGAAGACAGCCGCGTCAATGCCGGGCTTTTCTTCGACGCTATGAAACCGATCGTGCCGAAGCATAACCACGCACGGCTGAAGGCGGCATCCTTTCTGCTGATGCAGCTATCGGGTGCTGCAGTGCGCCTTGCCATTGCGGTGGACCGCAAGGAAGGGGACCGCCTGATGATGGAATATCGCTTCATGATCGCGCGCGAATTCGAAAGCTTGCTTGTGAGTGAAGGCTGAGCTTTCTAGAGTCACCTCTCGCCTCGATCCAGAGGCGTTCAGAGGGAGACGCCTGGATGACAAAAGCGACGATCCGTGTCGGCATTGGCGGGTGGGTTTTTCCAGAATGGCGCGGCAGCTTCTATCCGGAAGGTCTGGCACAGAAGCGCGAGCTTGAATATGCAAGCTCGAAGCTTGGCAGCATCGAGATCAACGGTACCTTCTATGGTTCGCAGAAGCCTGAAAGCTTTCGCAAATGGCACGATGAGACACCGGACGGTTTCGTCTTCTCGCTGAAGGGGCCGCGCTTTGCGACTAATCGCCGTGTGCTCGCGGAAGCAGGACCATCCATCGAAAAGTTTCTGACGAGCGGTGTGACCGAGTTGAAGAAGAAGCTCGGCGTCATCAACTGGCAATTCGCGGCGACGAAGAAATTCGATCCGGATGATTTTGCGGGCTTCCTTGCGCTGCTGCCGAAAAAACATGATGGCATCGCGCTGCGTCATGCTGTTGAAGTGCGGCACGAAAGCTTCCAGTCAAAGGACTTCATTGATCTGGCGCGCGAACATGGCGTCGCCGTGGTCACGGCAGCGGATTCAAAGTATCCGCAGATCGGCGACATAATGGCCCCCTTCGTCTATGCCCGGATCATGGGAACGGCCGAAGATGAAAAGCTCGGCTATTCGAAAAAGGCGCTCGATCAATGGGCCGCCCGCGCGAAGGAATGGGCAGCAGGCAGCGTGCCGAAGGGCATCAACGCTGTTGACCCTGCGACGAAGCTGCCTGTCAAAGATGTTTTTCTCTATGTGATTTCCGGCGCGAAAATCCGCAACCCCCATGCTGCCATGGCGATTGCGGAGCGTTTATAAGCGCTGCGAAGCAATCCAGAGTTGCTAACGCGGCTCGCAATGACGTCGCTCTTTACAGACCCGGCACCGGAAAGCGCGATGTAAGAGCGCGGGTGCGGGCGGCAAGTTTTTCTTCTGCCGCGCGGTCACCTTTTGCGGCGAGTGTGCGAGCGATGATCTCACCAATCTCGCTCATCTCCCCTGTGCCCATGCCGCGCGCTGTGGGTGCGGGCGTTCCAAGCCGAAGACCGGAGGGCCGCATGGGCGGATTC
>JBAYOU010000348.1:0-2942 GCA_041678065.1 Parvibaculum sp.
GCAAC
Source organism: Parvibaculum sp. (assembly GCA_041678065.1). Taxonomy (GTDB): domain Bacteria; phylum Pseudomonadota; class Alphaproteobacteria; order Parvibaculales; family Parvibaculaceae; genus Parvibaculum. The sequence continues at coordinate 6 of JBAYOU010000348.1, forward strand.
GAAGGCAATCCGGTCCGGCACCGCCTTGAAACCGACAACGGGATTCTGCGTCCGCTGATCAAAATGCGTTTGCGCCTTGAACGCCACGGCCCGGGAGATGATCCGTCCATCGACTTCCGGCAGCGCGACATTCATCGCGATGTCCCGCGCAGAGAGCCCGTTGAGGGCGGTCCGCCACTTTCCTTCATTCTGCGAGGAAAGGACGACCTGAAGCACAGGACAGCCCGCCTGCTCCAGAACGGAGTCCCGATGTGCTGCGCCGGGAGAGGAAACCGCGAAGCTCGTCATATTGAGAACAATGGACGGTGCATCACCGCCGATCAGCGAAGAGAGTAGCGACGACGAAAATTCATTCTTCAGACTCTGGACGAAAACAGGCAGTGGATTGATGCCTTCCCGCTGCAACGCTTCAATCAGGGCATCCACCGGCGCCGTCATGGCAGACTGAACGAGCGCCCGGTAGAAGGTGACGAGCGCGACGGGAGCGCCTGCCTGCCACCGGGTCTTGATGTCGGAGATCGAGGCTCGGGAGATTCCCGGCCAGTGCAAGCCTGCATCGGGGATGGGTGCTGGTTCAAGCCAGCCCGCTCCCGCCTCCTCCTCGCCGATCAGCGCAGCCGCATAGCGAAGGAAAGATGTCGCGTTGCGCACGCCGCCCTGAACGAGATACTGCCAGAGGCGGCCGTACTCTTCTCCCCTGATCGACGAGAGCTTCTCAAGCTCCTCGTCTCGTCTGTCGTCGCCCGGCACAACCGCGAGAGGAACACCTCTTTCCGCGCAAACCCTCTGGACTTCCGCGAGGCCATAAGACCAGTAACGTGCGCCACCGAGCAGCCGAACACAGACGAGCCGCGCGGTTTCAACGACGTTCTCGATATAGAGATCGACGGAGAGATTGTGCTGGAGCTGAAGGAAGTTCGCGAGGCGAATTTCGGGAAAGTCGGCAGGCAGGGCCGCGCAAGCGGTCGCGAGCGATGCCAGATCCGTATCCGCAGCCGAAAGAACGACTATGTCGCCGCCACTCTGCCCGAGATCGACCGCTTCCGATCCGTCGGAAATATCTCCCGGCTGAACCGCGAGGAGATGCATCAGCTATCCGGCGCAGCAAGCGCCGCCTCGATACCTGGCCGGTCGATTCCCTTCATGCCTATGACGACGAACCGGCTCACGCGCCGTTCATCCGGCTCCCATGCCTTGTCGAAATAATGTTGAACACGGGCGCCCACCGCCTGAACCGCCAGCCGCATGGAACTTCCCTTGACCGCGGCAAACCCCTTCAGGCGCAGAATATCGTGCTTCTCGATGACTTTCGCGAGACGCCGGGAGAGCGTCGCAGGGTCATCGATCTCGCCAGCTTCGAAAACGAAACTGTCGAAGTCGTCGTGGTCGTGGTCATCCTCCGTATCGTGATGCGAAGGACGCGCATCGAGATCGTTTTCAACGCCGAAGGACAGGCCCAGCAGTATATCGGGACTGATCGCGGCATTCTCCGAGCGGAGAAACTTCACCGCTGGCCGCACTTCCTCCCTCAGCGCCTTTTCTATGTCAGCAAGCTCGTCGTCGCTGACAAGGTCCGCCTTGTTCATAAGGACGAGATCGGCGCAATTGAGCTGATCCTCGAACAACTCGCCAAGCGGCGTCTCGTGATCAAGCATCTCGTCCGCTCGGCGCTGGCGGTCAACCGCCGCCTCATCCCCGGCAAACCGCCCTGCGGCAAGCGCGGCAGAATCTACCACCGTCACCACGCCACCTACCGTGACCCGCGTGCGGATTTCTGGCCAGTTGAACGCTCTCACCAACGGCTTCGGCAGAGCGAGACCGGATGTCTCGATGACGATGTGGTCAGGCAGCGGTGTGCGTTCCAGAAGTTTCTGGATGGTCGGCAGGAAATCGTCCGCCACTGTGCAGCAGATGCACCCGTTTGCGAGTTCGACGATATCGTCCTCGTTGCAGGTTTCATCGCCGCAGCCTCTCAGGATATCCCTGTCGACACCGACATCTCCGAACTCGTTGATGATGAGCGCGATGCGGCGCCCGCCCGCATTCTGTAGCAAATGGCGGATAAGCGTCGTCTTTCCCGAGCCCAGAAAGCCGGTGATGATGGTTGCGGGAATTTTGGAAGAAGCGTCCGATGCAGCGGCCATGTACGTCCCTCAGGAGGAGCACGGGCCGGGAGGAAGACGTTCTGTATCATCTTCCTGAAGCGCGGGTTACGACAGGCAACAGGCCACCGCGCCGTTTCGTCCCGCCCGGACTCTACGGTTCAATTCGCTCTTCAGGCCGGTATCCTGGCTCACACCGTTCATTGTCCGGTCTTGGCGTCGCGGCCTTCCCGGGAAATTTCCCAGTGGCGCATTCGATGCGACGTTTATTCCGGCTGGTGCTTACAGTTGCGGGGGCAGCCTCGGCTTTGCAATAACTCGCTCACCGTGTTCCCGTTTCGGCGTTTCCGCCCACCCGAAGACGATTGTTGATAGACCTTCCACCGCTGGCTTGTCAAACAAGGCCTCCGGATATGTTCATGGCTCGCTGAATGACGTCCTTACCTGCTATCGCTCTGATCGCGCTTCTCTGCGACGCGGCCATTGGCTATCCGCAACGTCTTTATGACATCATCGGCCATCCTGTGAGCTGGATCGGCAGGCTGATCGCAACCTGGGAGAAACTGTTTCACTCAAAAGACAGGGGACAGACAGTTGCTTTCGTGAACGGCTTCCTCCTTATGGCGATGCTCACAATCATCGCACTCTCAGCCGGATATTTTTTGCACAGCGTCTTTGCTTCCTTTGCTGGCGGCTTTATCGCCGAAGCCCTCGTGGTCAGCACGTTGATTGCCGCCCGGAGCCTCGCAACACATGTTGGCGACGTTGCGCAGGCACTGAGACAAAGCCTCGGCGCCGGGCGCGAAGCCGTCTCACATATTGTTGGCCGCGACCC
>JBAYOU010000349.1:0-2929 GCA_041678065.1 Parvibaculum sp.
ACTACCACGGATAACGAGTTGGTTGTCTTCGACGCTGACGCCTAGTTCATCACGAGAGAACCCGGCAACGGCCAGCGTGATCCGGAGCGCTTCGCCTGCTTCAGCGGGAAGCTGCTCGACATTGTAGGGCGGGTAGCCATCTGACGCTTTCGTCGCCCGATCCAGCAGCCGCTCCAATTCATCAAAGCCCAGCAGAAAGGGGCTATTGAATTGCATCACACGCGCCATTTTCCAAAGTCCTGCAAATCCAAGCGACTTTGCCAATGCGGCCCCTGAAGGCACCGCGTCAGGAGTGATGTGGGGACTGGTGTCGCGGGATGCAAGCGCCGAAGCTCATGGGAAGTGTGCGCGACCAAAGCGCCCCATTCCGCCCGCAAGGGTTGAAACCATGTGCCTTACGGTCGACATGTAGAAGCAGGCGTTCCCTCGCCCCCAAAAATCAAAAAACAGAATCAATAGTCAGAAAGGACCCTGCCATGCTGGAACTTCCTCCCCTGCCTTATGCCGAAGATGCCCTCGCACCGCACATCTCGGCGAAAACCCTTTCCTTCCATTATGGCAAGCATCACAAGGGTTACGTCGATAACGCCAACAAAATGATCGCCGGGACCGATCTCGAAAAGCTCGATCTCGTTTCGCTGATCCGCAAAGTCGCGAAGGACGACAGCAAGAAGGGCCTGTTCAACAATGCAGCCCAGATCTGGAATCATGATTTCTACTGGAAATCCATGTCGCCCAAGGGTGGCGGCAAGCCGAAGGGCAAGCTTGCCGGGCAGATCGACAAGGATTTCGGCAGCTATGACGAGTTCCGGAAAATATTCAAGGAGAAGGCGGCTGGTCAGTTCGGCTCCGGCTATTGCTGGCTTGTGCGTGGCGCAGACGGAAAGCTTGCGGTCTACGGCACAGCCAATGCCGAGACCCCCATTGCCGATACCAAGGACACACCGCTGCTCACCACCGATGTGTGGGAGCACACCTACTATCTCGATTATCAAAACAGGCGGCCGGACTATCTGGATGTCTTTCTCGACCATCTCGTGAACTGGGAGTTCGCGGAGAAGAACTTCGAAGCGGCGTAACACCCCGAAGCCGGTGCGGGCGGCCTCGCGCCGCCCCCGGCCCTCCCGGACCCCTCCAGAACAGAGCCAATCGCTGCCCAGCCGCCACACCCTGCGCGGCTTACCGCGAATGAATCGCAAATATGGGTTGCGGACTTATTTTCTTCGTGATACTGCGAGTCATTCTCACATGAAGGTGTGCAGGGGCTGCAGATTTAACATGGCGACCACCGTCGACGACAAAATCATCCATCTGACGAGGGCAGGCTCCGTACCCGCTCTCGACAGCACGGAGATTTTTCAGGGTGGAAAGGAAGTCGTCATCCGTCACGGCGAGGAGCTTTATCGGCTTCGTCTGACCAGCAGCAACAAGCTCATCCTGATCAAGTGAGAAGCGCCGGCAAAAGCCGGTGTTGGACCTAAAGCAGCCGAGCCAGCCAGACCCGCAAGGTATAAAGCGGGGGCCAGCCAGCCAGGAATGCTTTCACACGCATACCGGGACTGGAAATGGCAACAATGACGGGACAGCGATCCCTCTCCTTGCGTCTTTTGACGCTCCTTATGGCGACGACTTCTTTTGCCGCCATCACCGCCGCACAGGCGCAAGACACCACACCTACCGAAACGGAAGAGAAAGCACCGCGCGCGACACAGCTCGACGCCGTGACCTCTACCGCCACGCGCAATCCAAGCTCGATCCATGATGTGGCGGGCACGGTTTCCGTCATCACGGCGGAGGAGATGGAGCAGCAGAATGCTTTCCGCATGCGCGACATCATCCGCTATGAGCCGGGCGTGTCGGTTGGCAATCAGCCTTCCCGTGCGGGGGCGACCAATTATGTGATCCGCGGCATTGGCGGCAACCGCGTGCTGGTGCTGATGGACGGTCTTCCGACCACGGACTTTCCCCAGTCGAATGAGGGGCCGGGCACCTATACACGCGACTTCTTCGATATTGAAAACATGAAGTCGCTTGAAATCGTGCGCGGACCTGCCTCCGCTCTTTATGGTTCAGATGGCCTTGGCGGCACGATTGCCTATGTGACGAAAGATCCCGCTGACTATCTCGATGGGACGGGCAAGGACTGGTACGGCAGCGTCAAGGCTGGCTATGAAAGCGCGGGCAAGACGCGTTCCTTCACCGGCACGGGCGCAATGCGGGCGGGCAATGTCGAATTTCTTGGCCTTTACACGCGCCGCGATGGAGAGGAAATCAAACCCAACTCAAGCTGGGTTGCCAATCCGCAGGATTTCCAGTCGGATTCCTTCCTTGCCAAACTCGTCTTCAATGCGGCGACCGGTAACCGGCTGAAGCTCACCGGCGACTATCTCAACCGCAAGGTTGATACGGTCCTCAATGATGAACTTGGCACTGCTTCGGGCACGACGACGCTTTCATCACTGGGTACGGATGAGACGGAGCGCTACTCGATCAGCCTTGCCTACACCCATGCAAACCCGTTCCTCTTTGTGGACAGTGCGGAAATCAAGTTTGGCTACACCACGCTTGATCGCTGGGAACACACCGACCAGCTTCGTCGCACGGGCGGCACGGATTTCCTGCGTGTCTCTGATCTGGGCTTCCTGCAAGACGTGTGGGCGGTCGATCTTCAATTCAACACGACGCGGGATTTCTTCGGCACCACGCACAGCTTCACCTATGGCGCTGTTGCCGACTACACGGAAAGCTCGCGCCCGCGCTATCGTACGGAAGAGAACCTCACAACCGGCGTCATCACCAACAATGTCGGCTCGATCCAGTTCCCCGCGAAATATTTTCCCGATACGGAAACCATCAAGGCGGGTTTCTTCATTCAGGACGATATTTCGCTTGGCCGCCTCAATGTCATTCCGGCCATTCGCTTCGACTA
>JBAYOU010000350.1:0-2917 GCA_041678065.1 Parvibaculum sp.
GCCTTCGGCCATAGCCCGCTTGAGCCGCAGGAGATCAGATGCGGATTGGGTGAGGTCCACATAGATTGGATCAAGCTGAGTGACAGTCGCGAGTTCGGTTGCCTGATTTGCCGTGACGAGCGCGCCCTCCGTGACCGACGAACGGCTGATGAAGCCCGAAATCGGGGATAGCACCTTCGTGTAGGCAAGGTTGGTCTCAGCCGTTGCAAGATTGGCTTTCGCGGTCGCCACATCTGCCGAGCTCTGCGCAAGTGTGGCCATTACGTCGTCATATTCCTGCTTGCTCACCGCATTTACGGCGACAAGCTCTTTGTAGCGCGCGGCACGGGCGCGCTCGGCCCTTTCATTGGCGACCGCCTTGTCGAGTGCCGCCTTGGCAGCATCGAAATTTGCCTGATAGAGCGCCGGGTCGATTTGATAGAGCTGCTCCCCCTCCTCCACCTTCACACCTTCTTCAAAAAGGCGCTTCTGAACGATGCCGCTCACCTGTGGGCGGATCTCCGCCACGCGATACGCGGAAGTGCGGCCCGAAAGCTCCGTCGTCACTTCCAGCTGTTCCGGCTTCACCGTGAAGACACTTACTTCGGCAGGCGGTGGCCCCGCCTGCTCTTCACCGCTGTCACATCCCGCAAGACCAACCGCCGCTACAAGGAACAGCGCGAAACTGACAATCACTCCGCCACGCATCCTGGCTCCTATCAAACTCGCAAAAGAAAGCCGTCCCGGAGCGCTGAGGAGGGGAAACAAGCGCAATGGTGAGGGGAACCATTACCGGGACGGCGGTAAGCGTAATGTATATTACATTACATAGGTTGCAATCATTTTTATCACTTGAGCGCCACTGGCTGAAAATCAATAGCGAATCGACCGTGAAGGCGATTTTTCCCCAAGGGAACCTTGAGGTTCTGTGCGATTTCGGGATGCCTGCCGCCTCTTGCTTGCATGGCGGCCCAAAGCAGCGAGAATGCCCGCGCCGAAAGAGAAGAAAACAACATGGTTCGGCTGTCAGAAGGCCCTACCGGAGGCTCCCCGCATGTCCACTGCCCGCCTGTTCGAACCGCTCACCCTCGCCCGTGGGCCTGCCCTGAAGAACCGCTTCATGCTAGCGCCACTCACCAATCTGCAAAGCCATGCGGACGGGCGTCTTTCAGATGATGAATATCGCTGGCTCACCATGCGAGCCGAGGGCGGCTTTGCGCTGACCATGACCTGCGCGGCCCATGTGCAAGCGCGCGGCCAGGGCTTCCCCGGCCAGCTTGGCATTTTCAGTGACGACCACCTCGAAGGGCTGACCCGCCTTGCAAGCGGCATCAAGGCCCGTGGGTCAGTCTCTTCCGTTCAGCTTCATCATGGCGGCAACCGCGCGCTGAAGGATGTCGTGACGGATATTGTCTGCCCTTCCGACGATCCCGAGACGGGCGCGCGCGCACTCACGCTTAAGGAAGTGGAAGAACTGCGCGATGATTTCATTGCGGCGGCAAAGCGCTCAGAGAAGGCGGGCTTTGATGGCGTCGAGGTGCATGGAGCACATGGCTATATTCTGTTGCAGTTCCTCTCGCCCAAGATCAACAGGCGCGACGACCGCTATGGTGGCAGCCTTGAAAACCGCTCGCGCCTCGTATTCGAGATTATTGATGGCATCCGCGCAGAATGCCGACCTGATTTCCAGATTGGCCTACGCCTTTCACCAGAACGCTTCGGCGTTCGGCTTGATGAGATGCGGGATGTGGCAGCCGAAGCCATGCAACGCGGCAAAATCGACTATCTCGACATGTCGCTCTGGGACTATGCAAAGGAACCTGCGGATGATGCCTTCAAGGGCCGTCCGCTGATGGACTATTTCACGGAGCTTGATCGCGGCAATGTGCGGCTTGGTGCGGCGGGCAAGATTATGAGCGCGCAGGACGCGGTGAACGTTCTTGAGGCGGGCTACGACTATGTGCTGATCGGGCGGGGCGCGATCCTCGCGCATGACTTCCCCGAGCAAGTTCGACGCAATCCGAATTACCAGTCACCGTCCCTACCCGTTTCGTCCGGGCATCTTCGTAAGGAAGGACTTGGGCCTGCCTTCATCAAATACATGAGCACGTGGGAGGGCTTCGTCCGCGACTGACGGATCAGAAGAAGTATCCGTGCCCGCCGAAGACCGCACCAAGAATGGTGACGGCGGCGATCGCGAGCAGCACTCGATGCCCGCGAATGACCAGCGCGAAGGTGCCTGCGGCATCGCGTGCGGCGCGGCGGCGGAACCACTCATGCAGGAAGAGCGGTTCAGCGAGAAACAGCACGAAGGTGAAGAGCGCCCACACGACGACCATGGCATGCATCCACCAATAGGCAGGCTCGGCGAAGCGATACCAGCCGTCGAGCTTCCACGTCATGTAAAGGCCTGTCAGCCCCGCGAGTGTGACGGAGAACTTTGCCTGCAAAGAAAAGCGCCCTTCAATTTCCTCGAAAAGTGCGGCGCGGCGCTCTGGCTCTGAAAAACGCGCAACAGCAGGCAGCAGGACGAGGGTGACGAGCGAGACGCCGCCGATCCAATGGACGATGGCGAGCACGTGAAGAGCGCGGGCTATGGCGATGCTATCCATGACAAGCCTCTTACTCTGAGCCTCCGCTCTCTTCATACAAGGGTGTAAAAGATACCCGCCGGGTGATGAGCGCGCGCGACGCTCACGATGAAAAGAAAGACGAGAAGTCCCGCTCCCCAAAAGGCGACGAGCTTGCCCCTCGTCTCCGAGAAGCGAAAGGCCGAGATGCCGAGCACCACATAAACGACGAGTAACAACACCTTCACTGTCAGCCAGTGATCGATGAAGGGATATTGCTGAAGGATCGTCATCAGCATCAGCGCGGCCGTCAGCAAGACCGTATCGATGGTGTAGCTGGTGAGCTTCACCGGCATGGACATGGCCAC
>JBAYOU010000351.1:0-2916 GCA_041678065.1 Parvibaculum sp.
CAAATCGTGGAAACGCTATCGGGGTATCGCGGCATGGGGCCGGTGCGCCGCGGCAACCAGGCTTATGAGCATTTCCAACACGATGTTTATGGAAATGTGATCCTCGCAGCTTCGCAATCCTTTTTCGATGAGCGGCTGCTTCAGCGCCCGACCGTAGTGGATTTCGAGCGTTATGAAGCCGTGGGCGAGCGTGCCTTTGCGTTGCATGACCAGCCGGATGCCGGCATGTGGGAACTCCGCACCCGCGCCCGTGTCCATACATCGTCTAGCCTCATGTGCTGGGCTGCATGTGACAGGCTGGCAAATATCGCCACGCATCTTGGCCTTGTGGAGCGGTCGCGCTACTGGCGGGCGCGCGCAGATCAGGTCCATCGTACGATCTACGAGCAGGCATGGAGCGAGAAGCTCGGTGCCTTTGCCGAAAGTTTTGGTGGCGACCAGCTTGATGCGAGCCTGCTGCTGATGGCGGAAGTAAATTTCCTGAAGCCGGATGACAAGCGCTTCCACGCGACCATTAGTGCGATCGAGAAGGCGTTGCGGCGCGGGAACCATATGTATCGCTACGCGACCGAAGATGATTTCGGTGTGCCGCGGAACGCATTCAACATCTGCACGTTCTGGTATATCGACGCCCTCGCCCGCGTGGGGCGGACGGAAGAAGCGCGGGAAATCTTTGATTCCATTCTCGCATGTCGAAATGATCTCGGCCTTCTCTCCGAGGATATTGACCCTCAAACAGGTGAACTTTGGGGCAATTATCCTCAAACCTATTCTCTGGTCGGGATCATCAATTCGGCGATGCGACTGAGCAGGAAATGGGAAGAACTGGTATGAGCCGCCTTGTTGTTGTGTCCAATCGCGTCGGCCCGGTTCGGGATGCGGCGCGCGCCGGTGGCCTGGCCGTTGCTCTTGTTGAGGCGCTCAAATCATGCGGCGGCCTCTGGTATGGCTGGAGCGGCAAGATAGCGGAATGCAATGGCGCGAAGCCGTCAATCGAAGATGCGGGTGCGCTGACACTTGCCACGCTTGATCTGTCGCCCGATGAACATGCGGAATATTACAACGGCTTCGCCAATCGCTGTCTCTGGCCGCTCTTTCACTACCGCATAGACCTCACCGCCTTCGACCGGCGCTACTATGAGGGCTATCGCCGCGTGAATGCGAAATTCGCAGCGGGGCTTTATCCACTGCTGCGTGAAGACGACACGATCTGGGTCCACGATTATCATCTGCTCGCATTTGGCAATGAGCTGCGCCATCTGGGCGCGACGCAGGCAATCGGCTTTTTCCTCCACATTCCTTTTCCCGCTCGCGAAGTGCTAGCCGCGCTGCCACATCATGATGCAATGGTACGCGGCCTATTCGCTTATGACGTGATCGGCTTCCAGACGGAGCGGGATTGCGAGCGCTTCCGCGACTATGTCGTCCGCGAGGCAGGCGGCCGCGCACAAGGCGATACGCTGCATTGTTTCGGGCGCACCGTCACCGTGCGGGCCTTCCCCATCGGCATTGATACGGAAGGGTTTGCGCGCCTCGCTGAGCAGGACAAGGAAGCCCGTCGCCAATATGACAAGGTAAAGGCATCTTTGAATGGCCGTGCACAGATCGTCGGCGTGGATCGCCTCGACTACACAAAAGGCATTGCAGAGCGCTTCCGTGCCTATGAGCGCCTGCTTACCGATTACCCGGAAGTGAGGCGACAGGTCACCTACATGCAGATCGCCGCTACCTCGCGCGGCGAGGTGCAGGAATATCGCGCCATGCGCGAGGAACTGGATGGTCTCGCGGGCCACATCAACGGCGCCTATGGCGAGTTCGACTGGATGCCTCTTCGCTATCTGAACCGACCCATGGCGCGGCGCGCGCTGGCGGGGCTTTACCGGGTGAGCAAGATCGGTCTGGTGACACCGCTTCGCGACGGCATGAACCTTGTGGCGAAAGAATATGTGGCGGCCCAGGACCCCGAAGACCCCGGCGTGCTGATTCTGTCCCGCTTTGCCGGCGCCTCTTATCAGATGCCGGAGGCGATCATCGTCAACCCTTATGATATAAAGGGTGTGGCCGACGCTCTTCAGATCGCGCGCTATATGAGCCTTCAGGAAAGGCGAGAGCGCTTCGATGCCTTGATGGCGCGGCTGAAGAAACAAGATGTCGCGCAATGGCGCGATGATTTTCTCGGCGAACTCGCGGCCATTTCGCGAGCCCAGCCAATTGCGGTGGCCTCTGGACGATAATGAGCGACGGCAAAGGGGAAGGCGATCTGCTGGTCGCAGATATCGGCGGCACCAATGCGCGCTTCGCTCTCGCGCGCGCTGCTGTTGATGGCGGATTTGATATTCCCCCGCCCTCCGTTCTCCTCACCGCCGACTTCCCAACAATGGAAGACGCGCTCCGGACCTTTCTGACAGAAGCGGGCGAGCCCCGTCTTGCCGGTGTTGCCGCCTGTGCCGCCGGGCCGCTCGAAGGGGAGGGGCAGTCCGCCCGCATTTCCATGACGAATTGCCCGTGGAATGTGACGGCTGAAAATCTCAGCTCTGTCACCGGCATTCCGCATCCGCGTCTGATAAATGATTTCTCCGCACTCGCTTTCTCTCTCCCGGCTCTCAAAACGGATGAACTTCATACTGTCGGCCCGGCGCTGACTCCCGTGCCGCGCGCGCCGAAAGGCGTTCTGGGCGCGGGCACCGGGCTTGGTGTTTCCGCGCTTGTGTTTGGTGACCAAGAGGAGATCGCGCTGCCGGGGGAGGGTGGGCATGTGGATCTTGCCGCCGGCAATGCGCGTGAAGCGGAAATTCTCTCGCGCCTCCAGGCGCGCTTCGGCCATGTGTCTGTGGAGCGCGTGCTCTCGGGCCCCGGCATCGTCGCGCTCTACACAGCGCTTGCCGAAATCGAAGGCAAGGAGATGCGACTTCTCAC
>JBAYOU010000352.1:0-2895 GCA_041678065.1 Parvibaculum sp.
CGCCATGTCCCGCCTGATTGCCATTCTCGTCGGCCTTCTCCTCCTCATCATTGCCGCGATCATCATCGTGCCGATGCTCATTCCGATGGAGACCTACAAGAACCAGGTCGTGAGCCTGGTGAAAGAGCAGACAGGACGCGACCTCCGGATTGACGGGGATATCGGGCTCTCCTTCTTCCCCAATATCGGCGTTTCGCTAGAGAATGTGGGCTTTTCCAATGCCGAATGGGCAAAGGAAAGCGAGATGGCCTCCATGCAGGAAATGCGGGTGGCGCTGAAGCTGATGCCGCTTTTCAGAGGCAATGTGGAAGTGGACAGCTTTGTGCTGGTTGATCCCGTGATTCATCTCGAAGTACGCCGCGACGGCACGCCCAACTGGCAATTCGAAACAGCAAGTGCGTCTGCGCAGTCGCAACCAGCGGAAGCTGATACGGCGGATGGTGGACGCGGCCTGAGCGGGCTTCGGCTGGGCGACGTGTCGATCCAGAACGGCACTGCCACCTATCGCAATGCGCAGACGGGGGCTGCCTATGCGGCGGAGCAGGTGAATGTTGATCTCGCCATGCCGGGCCTTGACGATCCCTTCGTGGCGGACGGTTCACTCGTCTGGAACGGTGACAAGATCGACATTGATCTCAAGGCGGATCGCCCGCGCGCGCTGACAGAAGGCGGTGAAACGCCTGTCGCGCTTGATATCAACGCACCGCGCATCAAGGCGAATTACAACGGCACGCTGAAGGCGCTTGATGGCGTTGCCTTTGCGGGCAATATCACGCTTGACGTGCCGTCCGCGCGCGAGCTTGCGGCCTGGGTCGGTAGCCCGATGCCTGCGGGCGAGGGCTTTGGCGCGCTCGACATTACCGGCAAGGTGAGCGGCAGCGGTGATGACTATCGCTTCACCGATGCGAAGATCGGTTTTGACGGGATGAACGCCACCGGCAATCTCTCGGCAAATCTTGCTGGTGCGCGCCCGAGCCTCAAAGGCAATCTCGCCGTCGACCGGATCAACGTGAACACCTATCTCGGAGAAGATGCGGGCGGTTCGTCTGGCAGCGGCAGCGGCACGGCGGGCGGCGATGAAGGCTGGAGCACAGAGCCCATCGACCTTTCGGGTCTCAAGGCGGTGAATGCCGATTTCGATTTCTCCACGGAGGAAATCCTCATTCAGGACCTCACCATCGGTGCGAGCGCGCTCAAGCTGAAACTCGCCAATGGTGTGCTGAATGCCAATCTCTCAAAGCTCAATCTCTATGAGGGCACAGGCTCGGGCACACTGACGGTAAACGGTGCGGGCACCACACCGCAGATCAGTGCGAATTTCAAGCTCGCCGGTCTTTCCGCCGAGCCGTTCCTCACCGAGGCGATAGATTTCCAGCGGCTTCAGGGGCACACGGCGATTGACCTTGCCGTTACAACAGCTGGCCGTTCGCAGCGGGACATGGTGTCGGCGCTCAATGGTAATGGCAGCGTGAAATTCACCGATGGCAAGATCAAGGGTATCAATCTTGCGCAGCTTGCCCGCACGGTGTTGACCGCCGCGACGACCGGCTGGCAATCTGGCGGCACGCAGGACACGGATTTCTCCGAACTTGGCGGCACCTTCACCATCAACAATGGCGTGCTGAACAATCAGGACCTTGCCCTGCTCTCCCCCCTCATCCGGGTAACGGGTGCGGGCACGGCGAATATGCCGCAAAAGACGCTCAACTACCGCGTTGAACCGAAACTTGCGGCCTCGCTCGAAGGACAGGGTGGTTCGTCGGAGGTGAAGGGCATTGAAGTGCCGATCCTCATCACCGGCCCGTGGTCGAACCCGCGCTTTGCGCCGGACCTCAAATCCATCATTCAGAACCGCGAGAATATTCAGAACACGATCAAGTCGATCAAGGAGGACCGCGGCAAGGGCTTGCTCAATGAACTTCTCGGCCAGCCACAGTCACAGCCGGAAGGCGCGGAAGCACCGGCAGAAGAGACGAAGCCGCGCCCCGAAGACGCGCTCAAGAAGCTCTTCGGGCGCTAAACGTCAGACTTTTTTGAAATCCGCGAGGGCGGCGTATTCCTTCACGCCGTCCACGCGGTACATGCGCCGGGCAAGCTTCGGATAGGTGCAGACATCAATAGGCGAACGCGTGCCGCCCATGAGGTACACGAGATCCTCGCCCGCCTCTGCCGGCACATGCATGGAGTGGGCGGGCGAGTTTTTCGGGAAGATCATCATGTCGCCTGCGCGAACGGTGAAGCTTTCCTCGCCGATTGTCGCCTCGGCGTGGCCCGAGATCACATAGAGGAACTCTTCGTCCTGCCCGTGAAAGTGATGTTCGGTCGTGTCGCGGCCTGGCTCCACGCGGACAATGTGAAGCCCCATATCGGTGAGACCCGCCATATCCCCTATCGAGCGCGTATGGCGGATGGCATTGGCGTTGAACTGGTGGACGACCGGCCTTTCGGGCAAATCTGCGATCCGCGCCGCAGAGAAATGGCAATCCGCCTGGCCTCTATCGGCGCCTTTGCCTGAAGAATCATTGCTGCTCACTGCCTTCTCCCCTTTCCCGGCCTTTCTTGACGGCCCTTGACGCTCTAGACTGAATTTTACTGATTCGCCGGGGACAAGACGGGCGCCTTCATGATCCTGAACGCCTTGTCGACGCTGCTTAAATTCTTCATAGGGGCGGTCGCCATTGGCGCCCTGCTCAGTGCGTTCGACATCACAGCCGAAGAAGTTCTCAGGGATATCGGGTTCACACCCGAGGCCATTCTCGCTTTTCTACGCGAGGGGATCGGCTGGGCGCTACCTCATTTCCTGCTGGGCGCGCTGGTGCTCATTCCCATCTGGCTCATCATCTTCCTGCTAAAGCCGCCCGGCTTCCGCCGATAGATGCCTTCCGCAAGGGCGCC
>JBAYOU010000353.1:0-2885 GCA_041678065.1 Parvibaculum sp.
ACGACGAAATGCGTGTCATGCGCCTGCTTGTCGAAGGGCATCATTGCGAGCATGACGCCGGTGAGCCCGCCTATGACAAAGACGAAGAAGAAACCGAAAACATAGAGCATCGGAATGGTGAGGCGCGGTCGCCCATGCGCCAGTGTTGCAAGCCAGGCGAATATCTGGATCGCCGTGGGTACAGCCACAAGCGCGCTCGCCGCTGAGAAGAAGGCCATGGCGAGATGCGATATGCCCACCATATACATATGATGGACCCAGAGCCCGAAGGAGAGAAACGCCATCGACACGATGGCAACGACCACCGTGCGATAGCCGACAAGCGGATGCCCTGCAAAGACCGGGATCAGAACGGAGAGCACTCCCGCCGCAGGCAGGAAAATGATGTAAACCTCAGGATGGCCGAAGAGCCAGAAGAGGTGTTGCCAGAGCAACGGATCGCCACCCCGCTCAGGATCAAAGAATGGCAGGCCAAACGCGCGCTCGAGCTCCAGCAAGATCGAGCCCAGAATGAGCGGCGGGAAGGCGAAGAGCATCATCGCGCCAACGACGAGCATGTACCACGCGAAGATTGGCATCCGGCCAAGCGACATGCCCGGCGCGCGTATCTTCAAAATACTGACGATGAGTTCCACGGCGGCGCAGACGGCGGATATCTCCACGAAGGTTACTCCAAGCAACCAGACATCCGCATTGATACCCGGCGAATGGGTGCTGGATGAAAGCGGCGTATACATGAACCAGCCCGCATCCGGCGCAACGCCGCCGGCCAGTGCCGCAAGAAGCATGATCCCGCCGAAGAGGTAGCACCAATAGCCGTAAGCACCGAGGCGCGGAAAGGCGAGGTCGCGTGCGCCGAGCAGCTTTGGCAGAAGATAGATCGCAAAGCCCTCTATCAATGGTATTGCGAAGAGAAACATCATGATCGTGCCATGCATGGTGAAGACCTGCGCATAGAGGCCTTCATCCATGAAAGGGCTGGCCGATGTCGCAAGCTGTGCACGGATCAGCATGGCGAGCACACCGCCAATCGCGAAGAAGACGCCCGCCGTTATCATGAAACGCAGACCGATCACCGTATGATTGATGGCGGCGAGACGGCCAATGCCCGGTGGCGGCGACCATGCTTCCGTCAGTTCCCGGTGCAGGCGAAGTGCGATACTGCGGGGCTCTTCCATCATTCCGCACCCTCCCCGCTCACGCCTATGGCGGCATAGAAGGCGGCTGGCGTGTGGGCCTCTGCGCGGAATGTCATGGAGGCGTGGCCTCTGCCGCAATATTCGACACAAATACCGCCGAACACGCCCGGATCATCCGCGAAAAGGCGGACCACTGTTTCATGGCCCGGTATCGCATCCACCTTGCCGCCAAGCCGCGGTACCCAGAAGCCGTGAATGACATTGTCACTCGTCGCTATCACATCCACATCGTACCAGGCAGGCATATGCATGACGCCAATTGTCGGCTCTGCTTGCGGGTAATCGAGATAGCGGAACTCCCAAAACCACATATGCGCGCGCGCCTCGATGCGCACCGGATTATGCTCGCCCCGCCAGGGCAGATGCCGCTCGCCTTGTGCAAAAGCGAAGAAGAGAAGCACAGCCAATATGGGCACCGGCATCACTATGCCGCCGCCAATGATCCAGCTCCGCGGCGTCCATCGACGCCCTGCCTCGGGCTTCAGCATGACAAGCGCAAAAAGCGCCATCACCAGCGCGAAAAGCACCACGCTGCCTGCAAGCATCGCCCACCAGAGACGCGCAATATCACGCGCCGCCGGGCCTGCCGGATCAAGCGTGGAGAGATCGCCACCACAGCCCGCCAACGCCACCGCAATGAGGAGCGGGAACGCACGTGCCACCCTGTTCGTTACAGGTCGAATGGGAGGAGCCGTATGGGTGAAAGCGACACGCCTGACAATCCCGTCGATCAGAAGATTGCGACGAAGGATAAGAGTTCCACTGTCGCTGTGGCCGGTCATCCGGTTCATGCGATGAGTGTGCATTTTCCCATTGCGCTCATTATCGCAACGCTTGGTGCTGATGTTTTCTACTGGTGGTCGGCCGACCCTTTCTGGTTGCGCGTCGGGCTGTGGTCGGCGGGTTTTGCTTTTGGAACCGGCGTTGCCGCCGGCATTATCGGTACGGCGGAGCTTCTTCTGGTGCCTGGTATTCGTGTGCGCGTCGCAAGCTGGGCTCACGCCGTTGCCGCAATGATGCTGATTTCCGTTGCCGGCCTTAACTGGGGCCTCCGCTTGCAGATGCCGGACGCTGTGCTGCCGCATGGCCTGCTCCTGTCGTTGCTCGCGGCATTTCTCACCGGGCTTGCGGGATGGCATGGCGGAAAACTGATTTTCCATCATGGCGTCGGCCTCATGGTCTCGGCCAAGGATTGAGCGCATCGACGAGCCGCCTGAGTGCGCCCGGTTCCGACACCACATCCGGAAGAAGTCCGGAGAACTGAAAATCCGGTTTCGCGAGAACCAGCAGAAGCACACCAAGGATAAGAAGCACTGTGATCGATGTTGCGCAGAGAAAGCGCCAGACGGGATAGGCCCTTCCCTCATCAAACAGGCGGATGATGACGAGCCCCGAAAGCGTGTGAAGCAGCACAAGCGCCGCCACAAGCGCGACCTTTGCCGACAACCAGGGCGACCAGATCTCGCGCGCAAAAATAAGGGCGGTGCCACTTCCCACCGCCACGAAAGCAGCGGGCGACATGAGGACGACATAAGCGAAGCGGACGAACCGCTGGAGGCGGAAAAGCGCCTCCCCCTCGCCCGCCTGCCTGCGCTGCACATAAAGGCCGGGCAGGCTCACGAGCCCCGCCATCCAGATGGAAACGGCAGCAATGTGGATGATTTTGAGCCAGAAGATCGTCACTCC
>JBAYOU010000354.1:0-2885 GCA_041678065.1 Parvibaculum sp.
AGGGTTGCAGCTTCTTCTGAACATCATGGCGATGCTGATCGTTATGGTGGCGCTTGTTGCGCTGACGAATATTCTTCTGGCGCTGCTGCCGGATATTACGGGGGCACCGCTTACCCTGCAACGCATGCTGGGCTGGGTCTTCGCGCCGCTCGTCTGGGCGATGGGGGTGCCGCCAGAAGAAATCTACGTCGCAGGCCAGCTCATGGGCACCAAGACCATCCTCAATGAGTTCATCGCCTTTATCGATCTTACCGCGCTGCCAGCAGGCACGCTTTCGGACCGCTCGACCCTCATTATGGTCTATGCGCTGTGCGGCTTTGCGAATTTCGGCTCGGTTGGCATCCTGATCGGTGGCATGACAGCGCTCATTCCCTCGCGGCGGCAGGAGATCGTGACGTTGGGCACACGAGCCATTGTTTCAGGCACGCTCGCAACCTCCATGACTGGCGCTGTGATCGGGCTTATCACCTGACGGCAAATTCTGTGCGATGATCTGTGCGATGATAAGAACGCGGGCGGCGTCCACGGGGTACGGAATGGACGCCGCCCGATCCGCCTCTCTCCATACGCAAGCACGGGAAAGAGGCGATCCGATGAACTCTCGACCCATCGGCAAGGAGAAGAATGAAGCAGCGAAGCTGAATGCAGGCTGAACCAGTCGGCGGTTTGCAGTCAGTCATTGATCGACACACGCAATTTCGTAATCTGTGTTTACTAACTGGATTCGGCCACCGCCCTGGGGAGGAGCAAAATGGCGCAGGAAACGGGCGAGAAGCGCCTTTCCAGGTGGCAACTCGCCGCCTATGGACAGCTTGTTATGCCTTTGGCGGTTATTGGGCTGCCCGTCGCGGTTTATCTCCCGCCATTCTATTCCGGCACGCTCGGCCTCGACCTCGCTGCTGTCGGTTTCATTCTGATGCTGGCGCGAATCTCCGATGTCTTTACCGATCCGCTGATCGGTCGGCTCTCGGACCGTACGCGCTCCCGCTTCGGGCGCCGTCGCCCCTGGGTGCTTGCCGGCGTGCCGGTGATGATGCTCTCGGCCTATATGCTCTTTCTGCCATCAGGCGAGGTATCGAACCTCTATTTGCTCATCTGGATCGCCGCGATCTATCTTGGTTATACGCTCATTACCATTCCCTACGGCGCATGGGGCGCGGAGCTTTCCGGCGATTATCATGAGAGAAATCGCATCACGGGAAGCCGCGAGATTTTTCTGCTCGTCGGCCTTCTGATCGCAATTTCGGCGCCGATCATAGGCGCTTATATGAACGGTGAGGCGGCTAACGGTTCCACCGCGGCGAGCCGCTCGGCAGTCGGCCTGCTTGGCTGGCTGACCGTCATTCTTCTTCCACTTTGTGCGCTTATCGCTTTTTCCTCGGTACCTGAGCCGGTCATTCAGGAGACCAAGACCGTACCGATCATTCGCGGCTTGAAGCTCGCCATGAAGAATGGGCCGCTCAGAATCCTTCTCGCAAGTACAGTTTTCAGCGCTCTGGCGGGATCAATTAATGTCGGCGTCGTTATCTTCTTTTACGAGCATGTCGCGCAGATTGGCGAAGCGAGCACGATCCTGATCTTCGTGCTGTTTGTGGCCGGTGTTATCGGCTCTCCCTTCTGGGTGTGGATGGGGGGACGCATCGGCAAGCACAAGGCCGTGGCGATGTCGGGCTTCATCTCGATGTTTGTCTTCGCGCTCGTTCCCCTGATTATTTATGTCGTGAAGCCGCTGGCCCCCGAATGGGTTTTCCCCGGCTTCCTGTTCATCACCATCGTGCAGGGGTTGGCCTTTGGTGCATCACCCATTCTCGCGCCGTCCATCCTTGCTGACGTGGTTGATCTTGACACAATAAAGAGCGGAGAGCCGCGGGCTGCTTTCATCTTCGCTTTCATTGGATTGGTGCGTAAGACGTTCGAGGCGATGGGTGTGGGCATCGCGCTGCCGCTGCTGGCATGGGCGGGGTTCAATGCACAATCGACGGAGAACTCACCAGAGGCACTTTTTGTGCTTCTCCTCATGTTCTGTGTGGTGCCGCTTATCCTCTGGCTCATCTCCATCGCGATCATCCTGCGCTATCCGATCACTCATGCGCGCCAGCAGCGCCTTCGTGCGGCGCTGGAACGCAGAATGGCGCGGCGTGAACTGCGCCGGGTGATGGCGGATTGAACGGGAATTGCTGGCGGCGGGGCGAGGCTATTCGCGCACCTTGCCCTCCCGCCAATAGCCCATCAGGGCGAGGTTGCTCTTGTCGAGCTGCCTTTCCTTGATAAGAAACTTGCGGATATCAGCAACGGCGGCTGTTTCGCCCGCGACCCAGGCATAGAAGCCGGATGATCGGGGCGCAGCGCGGTCCCACAATATCTGTTCATCAATATCGACTTCGGCGAAAGCGGTCGCCGCCTCCGTCGGCGCGGCACCGGCCAGGGCGAGTTCCGGCAACCAGGTGCGGCGTATGGCAGCCATCATCATGGTGCCCGCGGATGCGCCCTCGCGGGGCAGCCAGTGAATGTCAAGTTCCGGCCATGAGGTGAGCGGAATCCTGTCATCCGTATACGGAATTTCGAGATGAGCTTCGGTGCGAGGCGGTTTCGGCAGGCGTGCCAGTTCGTCGAGAATGCCCGCAACGGCGGGGAGCGCCGTTTCATCGGCAATCAGCAGCAGCCGTTCGAGGTCTGCGGGCGGGTTCCATTCGCAGCCTGACGGTGCGCCCTGATAAAGTGCGTTCGGTGCGGCCATCTGCACGCGGTCGCCGGGCGTCGCGTGGAGCGCCCAGCGTGAGGCTGGTCCCGTTTCGCCATGCAGCACGAAATCGACATCGACTTCCTGCTGTTCTGCGCGCAGGTGCCGGATCGTATAGGTCCGCATCGGCGCACGCAGCTTCGGC
>JBAYOU010000355.1:0-2871 GCA_041678065.1 Parvibaculum sp.
TGTTGGTCGCATCGCAACGAGAGACATTCGCGCCTCGCAACTCATCCTGAACGCGGATCTGAGCGCCGATCCGGCCAATGCAGGCATTGCAGCACTTGTGCCCGAAGGACAGCGTGCCTTCGCGATCCGCGTGGCCGAAGAGGATATCGCTGGCGGCTTTCTGCAGGCAGGCGACCATGTGGATGTCTTCGTGACATTGCCCGGTGCGGTCTATGGTCAGCAGGCGGGCCTTGGCGGCCAGAGAGAAGATCAGAGCAAAAGCGCGCTGCTCTTGCAGGACATGCAGGTGCTTGCTGTCGGACCCGAACTTTCCCCGCGGAATGGCGGAACGCAGGGCGCTGCCCGGACGGTCACGCTTGCCGCGCCGCCAGCCGCGCTGGCGCGGCTCGCACTTGCGGGGCGGCTCGGACAGGTCACGCTCGCCATTCGCAATCCGGGCGACAAGGAAATGGCGCCTGCAGAAATTGTCGAGTTGAACGATCTGAGGCCCGGCTCGGCACCCGTCGCCGACCGGAAAGGGGAGGGTGATTCCGCACCGCAGGGACACCGTGTGACGATCTATTCGGGCGCGAGTCAGACTGCGGTGACGACGTCGCGCTGAGCGACGATGCGCTGAGGGGACGATGAAGTCGGAGGGAAAAATGTGCAGTGGCGGAGAAACAGGAGCAGCAGTGGCAGCGGTTGGGCACCGCGTCTTTGCTTGCTCGAACAGAAGGGTCCGCATCCGGCCGGCAGCGCTTCTGCTTGCCTTTGTGGCTCTGCTCTTCGCCCTGCCTTCGGACGCGATGGCCGCGACTCGCACTCTCGAAATTGCGTCAGGCGGTCAGCACATGCTGAAACTTGCCGAGCCCGTGGACCGCATCGCGCTTTCCAACCCCTCCGTGCTTGATGTGAAGGTAGTGTCCTCCCGCGAAATCCGCTTGCTCGGTCAGCAGGGTGGGACGACCGATCTCTCCGTCTGGCTCACAAACGGAACAACGATCTCCTACCGCATCGTTGTTGGCGTCGATCTCACAGGGCTCCGCGATGAACTCACGCGCAATCCGTCGCTTGCCAGTGTGAAGGCAGTTGAAACGGGGCGCGGCGTTACGCTCAGGGGTGAAGTTTACAGCCTTGAAGACAGGCAGAAGGCAGTCGAGATTGCGCGTTCCTATGTCGGTAATGAAGTGCGCGACATGGTCCAGGTTGCTGATCGCCGCATGGTCGCAGTCGAAGTGCGCTTCGCTGCGGTTTCCACGAGCACGCTGAAGGCGCTTGGCCTTAACTTCCAGAGCCTCGACAATAATTTCCAGTTTGCAGCCATCGGGCCGAACTCTTCTTCAAGCTTCGGCTATACGCCCGGTACCGGACTTGATCCCGATACGAGCCTGCCGCTGAGCCAGGCATTCAACCTTTTCTTTGCCTGGCCGGGGAGCGATCTTCTCGGCGTCATCAGCGCGCTGAGCAATGCCAATCTGGCGCAGCTTCTCGCTGAGCCGACACTGCTTGTGCGCAGCGGCGAGGACGCAGAGTTTCTCGCAGGCGGCGAAGTGCCGATCCCCGTGCCGCAATCCGGCGCAGGCAATGGCTCCGTCACAATCGAGTACAAGCGCTTCGGTGTTCAGCTCGGTGTGGAGGCAACCGTACTCGATGATGAGCGCATCGTCCTCAAGGTAAATCCGGAAGTGAGCGAGCTTGATTACACCAACGCGCTGGTCGTTCAGGGCTTTCGTGTGCCCGCGCTTCGCACACGATCAACCCGCACCACAATCGAACTTGGCAACGGCCAGAGCTTCGTACTCGCGGGCCTCATGTATAGCGCGTCCGGCAATATCGAAGACCGCATTCCCGGCGTGGGTGATCTCCCGATCATCGGTTCCTTCTTCAAGAGAACGCAGAATGCCCGCGAGCGGCAGGAACTCATCATCGTTGCCACACCACGCCTCGTCTCGCCAATGGAAGCTGGCGACGTGCCAAAACTGCCGGGCGAGGGCCAGCGTTATGACGGGAGCCTCGGCAAGAATCTGCTCAATGTAGAAACGCTCGAAGACCATATTGTCCGCCACGGGCTGATGAGGTGATGGAATGAACCGTGTTCTCCTCATCTCCGGCGACATGGAACTCATTACCCGCGTGAAGCGGGCGATGGACACCGATGCAACGGTCATGTTTGCCGACCCCGCCGCAAATAATGTGGTCGAGATCGCCGAACAATTCCGGCCCGAAGGCGTGCTGGTAGATGCGGATGTGAGCATGGGCGCACGCACCGTGTTCGAGCGGCTCTCCACGCTGCGCGGCTGGTTCGCCGACATTCCGATGATCGTCATCGGCAATGAAGCGGGTGCACAGCTCATTCTCACCGCGATGCGCGCAGGCGCACAGGATTTCATCGACCGTGATGCGCGAGACGATGACTTCCGAAACGCAGTTCGCCACCACATCGCCGAGAACCGTTTTCGCACGACCTCGCTCTCGCGGCTCGTCATGGCACTGAGCGCAACGCAGGCCGATAGCGATGATGATTTCGCGCTGAACATGGCCGTGACGATCGCCGCCGCCCGCCCGAATGAGGGGGTGCTGCTGGTCGATCTTGGCTTGCCTGCAAGCAATGCCGCTATTGCGCTGGGCATTGAGATGAACTTCCGTGTGAAAGATGCGGTCAAGGAAATGTCGCGCCTCGATCGTGCTCTGCTCGACTCGGCTCTCGCGCGTTGCCCTCGTTCCGGTCTTTATGTGCTGCCGCTTGCCCTGTATGGCGCGGAAAGCGATTGGGCAATGGACATCCATGATCTGCGCGCCCTGCTCGAGATCTGTCAGTCGCTTTATGATGTGGTGATCGTCTCCTGCGGGCCGTTTTCCCGGCAGGAAGAAATATTGAGCCTGCCGGAAGAA
>JBAYOU010000356.1:0-2866 GCA_041678065.1 Parvibaculum sp.
CGAATGGCGAGGCGGCAGGCGGCCTTGATCGCGCCGGAAAGAAGCGGATAGGCCGGTGCTTCTTCAGCGCCCGAAGCGATCGCTTCATCGCGATGCGCCACTTCTTCCAAACGGAACTGCTCAATCGTGTCGCGTAGCGGCCTTTCCTCCTCGTCCATCTGGTCGAGGCGTTGCACCTGCGCCTGATAATGCTCGTCGATCACTTCTTCCACGGCGGCGGTGCAGGCATGCGCCGCTTTCTCGCCGAGAAGGGCGGTTGCCGCACCGAGCGCGAAACCGGCCACATGCCACACGGGCGCGAGCGCGGTGGGGCGCACTTCGCGCTCATTCACAAGCTCATTGAAGCGGGCGAGGTGAATTTCCTCATCCTTCGCCATGTGTTCGAGCTTTGCGACAAGTTCTTCCTTGCCCGGCACATGGCGCAGCACCGCAAGCTGGCCCTTATAAATCCGCACCGCGCCATATTCGCCCGCATGGTCCACGCGAATCATTTCTTCGATGGCGGCATTGCGGCTGCGGCCCGGCTGATTCGAAATCGGGGTCGCGGGCTTGCGGGCTTCTGCTGTCATCAGACCAGTCCTCTGCGTTCGCGGGCGTAGCGGATGAGCGGCACGAAGGAAAGCACCGCCAGCGCCGATGTGATGAGGAAGTTGAACCCGGCAAGCGAAATGCCGAAAAGCGACCACGCCGCCTCATCACAGCGCGGTGCCTTCACGCCACCTTCAAGGGCTGTCTGCAATTCCTGAAGCGAGGGGGCAAGCGCGGTGCCGCCACAGGCATCCGGCCCTTTCCACCAGCCATATTCGACGCCCACATGATAGGCCGAGATTCCCGCGCCCCAGAGATAGAGAAGCGCGCAGATCATGATGAAGGTGAGGACGAAAATGCCGAGATTGGTGTTGCGCGACAGCAGGCCTGCGATCAGCGCTGGGCCGAGCGCCAGATAATGCGGCCAGCGCCCTTCAAGGCAGAGCGAGCAGGGCATGTAGCCCAGCACATGCTCAAAAAAGAGCGCGCCACCAAGCGTGGCCGCACTCACGGTGAGCAATATCCAGGGGATGATGTTCGAGGGCAGGCGTTCTGTCATGGTTTCATTGAAGCATGGGGACGGGTTTTTGTCCCGTGGCCCGACGCCGCATGAGCCTCCCTCTTTCTTTTCCATTGAAGGCCGGGCGAAGGCCATTATGATGCGCGCCCGACGCTCCGGGGCCCCTGTGGCGGAATGGTAGACGCGGCAGACTCAAAATCTGCTGTTGGCAACAACGTGCTGGTTCGAGTCCGGCCAGGGGCACCACTTACTCAGCCGTATCATCCAGATGGTCGTTCAGCATTTTCGCGAACCAGACGCGAAAGCGCTTCAGGCCGTCCTGATTGAGGCCGGCTGCTTCGGCGAGCTGGCGGCCGACAATGGCTTCGCCAAAGGCGGCGTTCGCGGCCAGCATGGCGGTGAAGAGCGTGTCTTCGCGGTCGGGCTTTCTGAGGCCGTGTTCCTTCGCATAGGCCTCGCGCCGCTGCTGCATCGCCTCAACGATCTCGCCCATCACATTGTGCCCGGACTGTTCGCTCGTGCCTTCTGCGGCGCGCCCTGTGAGCAGGAGCCATGAGAGAAGTCGCGCTGTACCGCGGTCGCTCAGCACTTCGAAGACATGGCCGATATGGTCCATCGCGTCATCGCTTTTTTCATCGCCTGCAAGCGCGGCGAGAAGCTTGTCGCGGAGCTGGTTGTTTGCCCGGTTGATGAGCGCGCGGACAAGGCCGTCGCGGCTTTCGAAGTGGTGCAGAATCGCCGGGTGGGAGATGCCGACATCGCGCGCAATATCCTGAAGCCGCAAGCCCTCCGGCCCCTGCCGGGCGAGCCTCGCCTCGGCGGCATCGAGAATGAGCCGCCGCGCTTCCTCCGCCGTGCGCCTGATGCGTTTTGCGGGCGGTTTTCCGGGCTTTTCGTCCGTGGTGGCGCGGTCTTTGTCAACGCTCGACACGAAATCTCCTTCGACCAGAGTTATATTGACAGGAATGTCAGTATAGCCTATGCTTCACATCAGGTCATATGGGGCAATGGCGAAACGTCACTATATAACAACGGGACATATCCGATGACGACTGTAAGCCCGATGAAATCCGACACCAGCAATTCTCATGCTCGC
This sequence comes from Parvibaculum sp., assembly GCA_041678065.1. Lineage (GTDB taxonomy): Bacteria > Pseudomonadota > Alphaproteobacteria > Parvibaculales > Parvibaculaceae > Parvibaculum. The sequence continues at coordinate 2,145 of JBAYOU010000356.1, forward strand.
GCGCCTGTGAAACGGAAGCGCAAGCGCATCCAGCCGCTGAAGGCGCTGCGGGCCATGCGCGCGCTGATTACCAACAAAGAAGATACGGCGCAGGTTTTCGTCATCATCGATGCGCTGGGGGGCAATGCCAATGATCGTCAGTTCGAGCGCTTTGCGGCTTCGCTGACCGGTCAGCGCATCCTGTTCGAAAAGCGTGACCTCGTGAAAACGCTGAGCGACAAGGCCTGGCTTTCAAGCCTGCCCGAAGGCTCGCTTGGGCGCGCCTATTACGATTTCATGGCGGAAGAAAACCTCACCGCCGACGGGCTGGTTGAGGCAAGCGAGGTGGTGCGCCGCAAGGATGATGACCGGACGCCCGAAGAATATCTGTTCGGGTGCCGCAATCGCGACCAGCATGATCTCTGGCATGTGACGACAGGCTATGGTCGCGACGGGCTCGGCGAACTTGCTCTGCTCGCCTTCACTTATGCGCAGACGCGCAATCGCGGCATCGGCTTCATTGTGCTGATGGGTGCCCGCTCGACAAAGCGGTCGCTACCGCAAGTGAATGTCTGGCGCGTGGTGCGTGAAGCCTATCGCAATGGCAAGAAGGCGCAGTGGCTGCCGGGTGCGGACTGGGAAGCGTTACTCCCGAGGCCGCTTTCCGAAGTGCGCGCGCTTCTCGGCATTGAGGAGCCGGTGATCTACCGCGAAGTGGAGCCGGTGTCGCTCGAGGCAGAAGC
>JBAYOU010000357.1:0-2849 GCA_041678065.1 Parvibaculum sp.
GCGGATGTGGCTCCATCAGGCAAACAAGGGTATGAACGACTTTATCGGCCGCAAGGTACTGGGCCGCGAGCCGGAGCCGAGCGAGCAGCCGAATATTCTTCAGGAATATGCCAATACAAGCTCGGCAGGCTCGATCATCGCCTTCAGCAAGTTCAATGAAGACCTGAAGGAAGGCGACCTCGGCCTTATCTGCAGCTTCGGTGCAGGCTATTCGGCAGGCAATGTGCTTGTGAGAAAGCGCGCCTAGTCGCCGTGTTCCGTTCCTGAAACGGGGAACGAGAATGTCATCCCGGCGCATGTCGCCGGGATGATTTTTTCTGGTGCAGCGCTTCCGCTTATTTCTTCAACGGTTCAACCGTGACGATGCGGAATGTCTGCATATCGCCATCCTGTTCCCGGACGGAAAGATATTCGCCCGCCTTGAACTCATGGCGATCAAGCTTGAAGAAAGGCTCATCCCCTTCGGGCGTTGTAACGTCATAATCGACGACCCAGCCGCGACCAATGTGACGCAGCAACCCTTTCTGATCCGGCTCCCCCTGCCAAAAGCGGCGCACGACGCATTCCTTTGCGTTGGCCTTCCATTCATCAGGGTCGAGCATCTTTTTCGCGTCGAGTGGAAGAACGAGATCATAGCCATGCGCGGAGGAGCCGTTCGGGTAGTCCTCGTTCCGGGCAAGGGTCATATGGATGTGATAAAGGGTCATGCTGCTTCCTCCCTAATGGGCCATGAGCACCGGAATTGTTGCATGGGCGCGAACATGCTGTGTAACACCGCCGATGAGGAACTCCCGCAAGCGACTGTGCCCGTAACCACCCATGACGAGAAGGTCGGCCTTTGCCTGTTCCGCGTGCTCAAGCAGCACTTCGCCAACGGCGCGGCTTCCGGCATCGACCAGGTGAACATCCGCCACCACGCCGTGAAGGGCGAGGTAATCGGCGAGCGTGGAACCTGGGCCCGGATCAAGCTCCTTGCTGCCAACACAAAGAATGGTGACGTTCCTTGCCTTTTCGAGGAAGGGCAGCGCCGCAATGACAGCACTAGAGGCCTCGGGGCTGTCATCCCAGCCGATGCACACGGAACCACCAACGGGGCTCCATGCCTTTTTGGGTGCAATGAGCACCGGGCGATCCGATGTCATCATGGCAGCCTCGAGCGCGGTACCGCCTGCAACGCCGGTTGCGCTTTCGCCAAAGACGATAAGGTCGGAAAGGCGGCTGTGCTTTGCGACCACTTCATCGCGGCGACCCGTGACATCGATGAACCGAACAGAGGGAAGCTGCGCATCCCCGCCTCTCTCTGCGACAGGAATGCCTGCTTCTGCGGCCGCTGTCGCAAGTGCTGCGCAGATGCGGGATGAAGCTTCATTCGCGCCTTCACGAGCGGCGTGCATAAGGTCTTCGATTACCTGCCCGGAAACGCCATCCCCCAGATAAGGCAGGGCTTCGGTCGGGTCAGGCCGCGCAAACAGCGCAACGAGCTGTGCTTCGAAATCACGCGCGATAGACAGTGCCGTTGCGAGCACCTCTCCATCCATCTGACGGCCAGCGAGCGGTACGAGTATCTTGCGCATGGGCATTTTCAGCCTCCTTCTGTTTCCCTACATGGGACTTTCCGCTGATCCCAAATGGGACCCTCGATCTTTTCCGAGCAGCAGCACGGGGCAACCGGCAGCAGCCGACAGGCTCACCGCATCGTCATCATTGTCGAGCCAATCCGCATTGACGACCAGAATACCGACACCGCTTTTCCGGGCGGCGGCAGCCAGATCAACCGGCGATTGCCCCCGCGCGGAAAGACGCAGGAAAGGCGCGCCGGTGCGCGCAGCCAGCATTTCGGCAAAGGTGCTACAGGCTTCGCCGCCGCTCGTGCCTTCGTCAATAGCGGCGACGGGACGGCCCGGTGCAACGCTTTGAGCGGCAGCAAGCACACTTTGCCTCTCCCGTTTCGGCATCGAGAGCGAACCGCGAAGACCTGCGCCGCCCGAAACGAGCAGTACGTCCGCACGCGCATCCCGCGTCACGGCGCGCACAGCGCGACCGATCTCATGTGAGGCAACGCCCGGCGACCGGATGACCAGCGTATCATCCGTCACCATGTGTTCCGCCAGAGCGGAGAGTGGGCGACCGCGCCTTATATCGAAGCTCCATTCAACCTGCGCTTCCGATGCGATGCGCGCAAGTACACGGCGCGCGCTTTCCGCCTGCGCCTTGATCCCCCGAAGCATGCGTTCGGGATCAATATTACGCACTTCGCCCGAGAAAGAGATTTCGCGGGCGAAGGGCAGCTTGGCGAGCCCGAGAAGATTTTCATCTTCAACGAACACGCCCTTGAGGCGCGCATCAACCGATGCAGCAAGACGGACGGCAAGTTGCAGTGCCTCACGCGCGGCAAGCGAGGTGTCGAGGCCGACAATAATGCGTGTTTGCGCACTCGTCCGATCTTCCCTTGCTTTTGTCTTCTCGTCGGGAGCCGCCATCATACTCCCTTTCTGTTCTTCGAATTATTGGAGTCGTCAGAACGCTGGGCAAAGCGGCGCTGATTATCTGCAAAAGCTGCGAGACGGTCTTCCGCGCGCGCAAATACCGTACCCGGAGGAAATGAGCCGTCTGCCTGTCGCACACCGGCAGGTGCACCCATGAGCAGTTCGACACCTTCCTCGATATGTTCCACAGGATAGATCGCGAACATGCCGCGTTCCACGGCATCGACAACATCCTGACGCAACATAAGATGCTTCACATTGGCGGCGGGAATGAGCACACCCTGATCGCCAGTGAGACCACGGCGCATACAGATATCGAAGAACCCTTCGATCTTGTCATTCACACCACCGATTGCCTGCACC
>JBAYOU010000358.1:0-2848 GCA_041678065.1 Parvibaculum sp.
CCGAGCCTCGCGATGACGCAGGCGCTTGTGACGCTTCGGATGCGCGCTGTCGCCTCTGCACTTCTCTTCCTGATCCTGAACCTGATCGGCATGGGCCTCGGGCCGCAGGCGGTGGGTTTCATCAGCGATCTTTACACACCCGCTTACGGGCCGGAGTCGCTGCGCTATGCGCTGCTCACCGTCATGGTGGTGTGGCCTTGGGCGGGGATTCATTTCATCCTCGCCGCGCGCACGCTGAAGGACGATCTGGAAAGGGTGAAAACCCACCTTGGCTGAGTGGCGGCACCGCCAAAAAACAAACCCCGGTAAGGATTTCTCCTTTCCGGGGTTTGCCGTCTGACGATCTGCGAGGATCGGTCGTAAGACTTAGAAATTGAACTGCGTGCGCAGCGCAACGGCCTGATGGCCGAAATCGAGCTGGGCAGCACCGCGATCATCAACATCCACATCGACATAGTTGAGCATGAAGCGGAGATTATTGTTCACGTACCAGTTGACGCCAGCAGTCATGATACGCTGTTCGCCACCGAAGATGCCATTTGCAGTGTCGTTGAGATCGGCCTGGCTGTAACGCGCTGCGATTTCCCACGCACCGGCACCGCCACCACCGAAGCCGAACGGATTGGCCGGCTTCACGCCGGAATAGGCGGCCTTCTTGATGTCATAGCGATAGGACTCGCCGCTGAGGATCCATGAGGCCTGCAGATACCAGGCATCGAAATCCACATCGCTGCCAGCAAGGCGGCTTACATCGTAGCGGTAGTACTCGCCCTGTGCGCGGAAGGGGCCGTAGTTCACGGCGAGTTCCGGACCATAGACGGTAACCGTATCGGCCTGCCCGGCAAGGTTCGCATCAATATAGCGGTCGGCATCAACGCGCAGTTCCGGGCGGTCGCGGAAGCGCATATTGTCGCCCGGCAGGTTGAAGGAGTGTGAGCCCGATGCGCCGATATGCACGTTCACGCCTTCCTTCGGCGAGGTCGCATAGGCGAGGCGACCAACGACGTTGGACGCATCATAGTCGTCCTGACCGGTGCCAGCGCCAGCAGAGCCCATCGTGTAATAGGCCGCGCCGAAAAGATTGTCATTATTGTAGGTGCCTCCCGCCGTCATGCGCGCTTCGCCTGCCGCCGGAGAAATGGCGAGGTTCACCGCAGTCGCACGTTCGATGAAGGTGATGTCGTTCGACGAGGTCGAGTCATCAAGCGTCATTTTCGGCTTCGTCGCACCGACGATAAGGTTCACGCCGTCGATGCCCTTATAGGTCAGGGCCGCCTCATAGAGGCGCGCATTTGATTCCGTGCCGCTGTCACCGAAGTTGAATTCGATATTGTAGCCGAAATCCTTCGCAAACGTGCCGTTGAAGCCGACACGGGCGCGGCGGAAGTTCGCGTTGCCGCGCGGCGCATCCGCATTACCGGTCGCGGCGATCATGTTGGTCTTGTCGGTATCGCTCATGCTGTAGCCGCCAACATCAAGATGCGCGCGGCCAGTGATGCCGAAGGTGAAATTGCCGTCAGCCGACTTGAAGACGGGACGGCCATCTTTCAGCGACACTTCAACGTCGCTTTTGCGTTCTTCGAGCGACTTGATGGCTGTGCCGTGCTGGATCTGCACCTCGTCAACTTTCCGCTGCAATGCTTCGATCTGCGCCTTGAGAGCGTCAAGCTCGGCCTGGCTGGTGCTGGCAGCAAGCGAGGGAGCCGCAAATATGGTGGCCGCGCCGAGTGCCGTGCCGGCGAGCAGAATGTTTCTCAACGTCATCTGGACGTCTCCGTGTTCAATGAAAGAGCTTCTGTTGCAGGATCGGCGACGCGACACACGCCGCGAGCACCCCCATGGCGATGGCAAGTAACAGGCGTGTATGACAGTTCGGCCCCAGATTTGTGACAGCCGAATGACACCGCCGCACTGTGGCGCGGTTGCATCGTGGCGGATGGGGCCGGAAGAAGCGGTGCGAGAGCGCCGCAAATGCTCAGATGAGGGGCGGCAGTGTTACGGTGACGATGCCTTCTTCCTCATTCACTTCCATCTTCGCGCGGAGCTGGCGAATGAGGCCGCGGAAGAGCTTGATATGGCTTTCATCTGGGCTGCTTTCCATCAGCCCGGCCAGAACAGGCCGATCCACCATCATGGTGAGAACAGAGCCGCCATCCGGATGCGGCAGAAGTTCAAAGTCGAAGCGTGTGCCGGAATAATCATTCGGCGATGCTTGTGCGGCCACTTCGGCGATCAGCTCTGTCACGAGAAAGGCAAGCGTCAGCGCCGCATCAGGCAGTGCATATATCTGCGTCGGGCACTGCATGGTTATGATGGGGCTGCCCCATTCGTTGGAGAATTGCTGTTCGCTCGACTCACAGAGATCACGAAGTAATGTACACAGATCAATCGAGCGGAAATCATCGCCCTGATAGAAGGCGGTATGCACAATGCCAAGCGCATTCAGACGGCGCTGCACATCAAGAAAGATGGTGGCCTGTTCCGGCGTGCGCGCCCGGCGGCTTTGCAGGCTGAGCAGGCTGTTCATCACCTGCAGATTGTTGCGCACGCGGTGATTGATCTCGCGCACCAGCGCCTTCTGATAGTCGAGCGATGCGCGCAGCGCATCATTGCGGGCATGGATTGTTTCCGCGAGCGCATTGAACTTCGTCGCAACGGCTTGCACTTCCACAGGTGCTCCAGGGTCTCGTTCGATGCGTGCCGTGTCATCGCCTGCAATGTAACGGCGAATGGCCTGCCGCACCTTGTTGAGCGGCTCGATAACCATGTGATCTGTTGCCCAACCGGCAAAAAGGCTCGCGGTCACCCAGATCAGCAGCGGGAAGAGAAGAAGGAGATAGTGGATGAG
>JBAYOU010000359.1:0-2846 GCA_041678065.1 Parvibaculum sp.
CTGGGCGGCTCTGCCATGAGAAGCGCGCGGACAATGCGTGTGCTCGATCCGGGGTTGCCCTTATTATGCCCACGCAACCCTTCCGCCAGATGCTCCAGCACCGCCGGGTGCCGAATGAGATCTTCGACCGCAAGCGACTGGTCGCCTGCAATATTGCGGCAGGCGGGAATGTTCGGGAAACCGAGCACGCCGATCCATGCCCGATCAAGCCCGGCAATAAGTGCGTCAGACAGTACGCCATTCGAGTTGGTGACGACATCCACACGCAGCTTGCCCGCGCTTACCCATGTACCTGTGGAGAGCTTGAAGTCCTCGGCGACGCGACCGTCAAAGACCAGACCTTCTTCCGGCCGTTCAGGATCGACAAGGCGCGCGCCATCACCGAGGCGATAGAAGCCTTCCTCGTCATAGGCTTCGGCTGTCTTTTCCGGGTTGCGATGATAGCCGGGCGTGATGCAATCGCCGCGCACACGCACTTCAAGCTTCTCGCCGACTGGAGCAAGCTTCAATTCAACACCGGGCAGCGGCAGGCCAAGAAGGCCCATGCGCTCTGTTGGCCAATGCACATTGCAGATGGTGGGCGCGGTTTCGGTTGCGCCATAGCCTGATGAAAAAGCGATGCGCTCTCCGACGGCCCGAATGGCCACTTTCTGGATACGATCATAAAGCGACTGGCTGAGAGCGGCGCCACCATAGGCAAGCGTGCGCAGGCGTGAGAAGAAATTCCTCGCAAGAGCTTCGTCCGCCTCAAGCTCGTCCACCAGCATGGTGTAGGCCGCCGGCACGTTTGAATACGAAGTCGGTGCAATCTCGCGGAGGTTTTGCACTGTTTCCGTAAACCCGCCCGGCACAGGGCGACCGTCATCGATGTAAAGCGTGCCGCCTGAGACGAGCAGATTGTTCAAGATGGCATTGCCGCCGAAGCAATGATTCCAGGGCAGCCAGTTCAGAAGGACCGGCGGCTCATCGCGCTCTTCTTCCAATGTCACACTGCGCGGCATCACCGAGTTCACGCACATCATGCGCTGTGTGGTGATGACCGCTTTGGGCATGCCTGTAGAGCCGGAGGTGAAGAGATATTTCGCCACCATGTCGTAGTTGAGGCGCGCATAGCTCTCTTCAACATCATTGCCGGGCGTCGTGTCGAGGAAATCGCTGAAAGGTGTGCCGAGCGATCCGTCAACCGTGACAAGTTCAACGCCATCCAGCGAAAGCGCTGCAAGACCGCGCTGATAGGGCGCTGACTCCTGCATGAAAATCAGCTTCGGTTCGACCAGGTCGAACACATAGCGCAGCTTCTCAAAGTCCGAACTCATCGTGCTGTAGGAAGGCGAGACAGGCGCAACCGGCACGCCGGCGAGGACTGCGCCATAGATGAGCAGCGCATGTTCGATCGAGTTGCCGGAGAGGATCATTACCGGCGTTGACTGATCGAAGCCGCGATCAAGAAGCGCCTGCGCAATGGCGTTCACCCTTGCATTGGCTTGCGCATAGGTGAGCAGTTCCCATTCGCCAAAGCCGGTGGTGCCAGGGGCGACGGGCTTGCGCTTGCCGAGCCAGACGCGATCCGGTGCTTCTACCGCCCATTTACGGATCGGCTCTATCAGATTGGCGGGCGGCGTGCGGAGCGGATGCGGATTGCGGAGCAGGATGGAGCCATCAGCACGGCGCTCCACCTCGATACGGCGCTCAACATATTTCGGGTCACGAAAAGGAGGAAGATTGAGGTCCACGATCAAATCCCCTTTTCAGGCGTTTACATCGACAATGGCGCGACCGCGCACATTTCCGGCGAGAATTTCGGTGGCGAGCTTGGGCACATCGTCAAGTTTTGCACGGAAGCTCAGCGCTTCGAGCTTCTTCATGTCGAGATCGGTGGCGAGACGCTTCCACGCTTCCTCGCGCTTCTCCTTCGGAGCCATTACACTGTCGATGCCCGCAAGCGTGATGCCGCGCAGGATGAAGGGCGCGACCGAAGCGGGGAGATCAAGACCTTGCGCAAGACCGCAGGCTGCAACAGCGCCGCCATATTGCGTCATGGAGAGAACATTGGCCAGGGTATGGCTGCCCACCGCATCGACAGCGCCTGCCCAACGCTCCTTGCCGAGTGGTTTTGCCGGGCTTGACAGTTCATTGCGGTCGATCACTTCATCCGCCCCCAGACCTTTCAGATAGTCCGCTTCGGAAAGACGACCCGTTGACGCGATGACGCGGTAGCCGAGTTTTGCCAAAAGCACGATCGCGACGGAGCCGACACCGCCGGCCGCGCCCGTGACGAGCACATCCGAGCCGGGCTTCACGCCATTCTTCTCAAGTGCGAGCACGCTCAGCATGGAGGTATAGCCCGCCGTTCCGATTGCCATTGCCCGTTCGTTTGAAATGGCATCAGGCAGCTTCACCAGCCAGTCGCCCTTCACGCGCGCCTTTTGCGCATAGCCGCCATTATGGCCTTCGCCCACGCCCCAGCCATTCAGCACCACGCGGTCGCCGACCTTGAAATCCGGATGGCTTGAAGCATCGACCTTACCGGAAAAATCGATACCGGGGATAAGCGGCCAATGGCGGATGATCGGCGCAGCGCCTGTCAGCGCGAGCCCGTCCTTGTAGTTCACCGTGGAGTAATCGACAGCGACAGTGACATCGCCTTCCATGAGGTCGGCTTCGGTGAGATTGACGAACTCGACCTGCGGAGCCTTTTCGCCCTTCGATACGCGGATCGCGCGGAATGTCCCTGTCATATCCCCTCCTCACCTGTGCTTGTTGTCTTGATGGCTTTTTATCAATGCCTGTGGGCGACAAACGAACCCAAATCCGGCATCGGGTCAAGCAACGTGCGGCAAGACTGC
>JBAYOU010000360.1:0-2839 GCA_041678065.1 Parvibaculum sp.
ACCGGCAAACGCTATTGCATGAATGGCGTTGCGATGCGCTTCATCCCGGCTGACGCTTGAGCGCCTGAACCGCATCCTCAAGCGCGCGGAGAAAACGCGAGCGGTCCTCCTTCGAAAAGGCAGGTCCGCCGCCCTTGGCCGCGCCTGTTTCCCGCAGATCGCGCATCAGTTCGCGCATGGCAAGCGCCATGCCGATACTGTCCTTCGTGAAGGGCCGACCGTCATGGCCGAGCGCGGCAGCGCCCTTTTCAAGCGCGCGCGCAGCAAGCGGAATATCGCCCGTCACCACAATGTCGCCCGTCCCTGCCCGCTCTGCTATCCAGTCATCAGCAACATCGGGCCCCGCAGGCACGATCACATGCGCGACGAGCGGATGGTACGAAGGGCGCAAACCCCCATTGCTTACAATATGAACCTGAAGTGCATGGCGTTCCGCCACGCGCACAACCTCTTCTTTCACCGGGCATGCATCGGCATCAACATAGATTTCGGTCATTCCTCTCCCGAGCACCTTTTCGCAATTGTTCTGCTGCTTTCACATGCGCGCAATGATAGCTTCTCGCCGTGAACGAAATCTCAGAAAAATCCGGCGCAAGGCCGAGCGTGGCCATTATTGGTGGCGGCCCTGCGGGCCTTGCTGCGGCAGAGCAGCTTTGCGAGGTGGCAGATATCCACCTTTTCGAAGCCATGCCATCGCTCGGTCGCAAGTTTCTGCTCGCAGGCAAGAGCGGCCTCAACATCACGCATGGTGAAGCCTTCGAGCGCTTCCTGACACGCTTCGGCACTGCGCGCGCGCAACTTGAACCCGCCCTTACGCGCTTTCCCCCGGAAGCGATACGCAACTGGGCGACTTCTCTCGGCATTGAAACTTTCATCGGCAGTTCGGGCCGCGTCTTCCCCACCGCCATGAAAGCCTCGCCGCTGCTGCGCGCCTGGGCGCGGCGGCTTACGGAGAAGGGCGTTACCTTCTACACACGCCATCGCTGGACCGGATGGACCGGCGAAGGCGCACTCCGTTTCGACACACTTGAAGGCAATGTCACCTTCTGCGCCAACGCGACCGTGCTCGCTCTTGGCGGCGCAAGCTGGCCCCGCCTTGGCGCTGATGGCGCATGGACGGGATTGCTCGCCGAACGCGGCATCAACATCGCGCCTTTCCGCCCCGCTAATTGCGGCTTCGATGTGGGATGGAGCGCGCATATGAAAGAGCGCTTTGCGGGCGTGCCTGTGAAATCCGTCACCCTCTCTTTTGAAGGCGAAAGCGCGCGCGGTGATTTCGTCATCAGCTCACACGGCATAGAGGGAAGCCTCATCTATGCTTTTTCCGCCGCGCTGCGCGATGTGCTGGAAAGAGATGGAAAAGCGACGCCCGAACTGGACCTCGCGCCAGACCGCGATCTCGCGCGACTTGAAAGCACTCTCGCGGCAACGCGTGGGCGCGCCTCTCTCGCAAACCATCTCCGCAAGAAGGCGGGCATTGACGGCGTGAAAGCCGCCCTTCTCCGCGAGCTTGCCCCGGCGGAGGTTTTCAACGATCCGCTTGAGCTTGCCCATGCGATCAAACATCTCACCCTGCCACTCATCCGCCCGCGTCCCATTGACGAAGCAATCAGCGTTACAGGCGGCATTGCGCTTGATGAGATTGACGAGAACTGGATGCTGAAAAAGCTTCCCGGCATTTTCGTCGCTGGCGAAATGACCGACTGGGAAGCGCCGACAGGCGGCTATCTCATCACGGCCTGCCTCGCAACAGGCCGCGCCGCCGGTGACGGCGCGGCCTCCTGGCTCAGGCGTTCTTGACGAGCATGCCGCCATCAACCGGGATCGCAACCCCGTTGAGATAGGAAGAAGCAGGCAGCACGACGCTCAGCGTCACATGCGCAACTTCCTCCGGAAAGCCATAGCGGCGGAGCGGTACGCGGCGCTTTGCAAAGATTTCCTTGTGCTCATCGGGTATATCCACCGTGATGCCGGTGCGGATCGGGCCGGGGCAGATGCAATTCACCGTCACACCTTCGCGCCCAAGTTCCACCGCCAGCGCGCGGGTGAGGCCGATCACACCATGCTTCGCCACGACATAGGTGGAGTTGCCCGGCGTTGCACCAAAACCTTCAGTGGACGCAACATTGACGACGCGTCCTTCACCGGAGCGCTTCAGCAGCGGAAGAGCCGCGCGCACGAAACGCATATGCGCTGTCAGCATCACATCCAGCGCGAGATCCCATGTCTTTTCATAGTCGTCCTCGCCAATGCCGTGAAAGGTCGAAAGTCCTGCATTGTTGACGAGAATATCGAGCCCGCCGAACCGCGCCTCGATTTCCTTCACCACGCGGATGATACCTTCGCCATCAGCAATATCGAGCGCCCAGCCTTCCGCCTCGCCACCCTCGGCGCGGATTTCGGCTACAACCGCGTCCACGCGCTCCTGCTTCAGATCAAGCACGGCGACCTTTGCGCCCTCACCCGCAAATACATGCGCGGTCGCCCGCCCCATGCCGCTCGCCGCGCCCGTAACAAGCGCAACCTTGCCCGCTATCGAGCGGCTGAGTTTTCTGATCGGCTCCATGTCTCTGTCTCCCCTGTTTTCAATTTCCTGTAGAGGAGAGACTAGCAAAACCAGCCGCAAAACCCAGCCCGCTCTGCAAAGAGAGAGACCACCCGTCATTGATCCGTACGCTGCTTTTCCCTTGAATTATTTGCCAGAACTATTCATGCTTGTTTTCCGGGTGGGGATCATGATGACTGAAACAACCTTCTGGCAAGAAACGGCCACATGGCTGCTCTCCGAACAGGCACTCTGGCTCTATAGCTGGATCGGCCTCGCTCTCGCGATGGCGCT
>JBAYOU010000361.1:0-2838 GCA_041678065.1 Parvibaculum sp.
AGGGCATTGTTGCCGAACTCAACTTCTATGCGGCGGAGACGCCAGCCGAGACATCCGGCCTCGCAAAGCCCCTGCTTGTCTGGCATGGGCCGGAAGATGAGATGAACAGCATCGCGGATGTGAGGCGCATGCTGGACGGTGTGCCGGTGGAGGCATTTCACGCTGTGGAAGGTCAGGGGCACATGGTCCTTTTCACGAATTTCAAGGAAGTGCTCGCCCGGCTCATTCATGATGAGGCCCATTAACGGGCCGCGATACGCGATTTTAGGGGCTTCAATTTCCTCCGGCGGGGTATATTCCTCCGAAATGAGCTTCTGGATAAAGCTTTAGGGGATGATGCGTGTCCGGGCCGGGGAGGATGGATGGCAAGCCGAAACTGGAGGAAGGCAGCGCAGCCACGCGGCCGGACCTCGCCGTCGCGCTTGATGCGATCTATGCCTATGCAACCGACCCTGAAAACTGGGAAGAGATAACGACGCTCCTTGCCTATCTCGATGCCGAGGAGGGGAATGAGGAGTTGCAGACCGTTATCGAAGGGGTGCGCCAGCATCTCACCCGGGCGGAGGCGCTGGCGCAGCGCCTGCATGACATGCCGAGTAATGATCCCGACACGGCCTGTTGCCACATGGTTGTGACGCGGGATCTCCGTATCGCGGATATTTCACCGGCGGCAGTAGCGTTGCTTCATCCCTATTGCAGCCTGCTCGAAGCGGGTCAGCGCCTGTGTTTTCTTGAACCGGAAAACACATCGCGCTTTCGCATCCTCATGAATGAGGCCGGGAGCGGAAAGGCGGCTGGTGAAAGGCTTTCTCTTCTGCGTCTTGTAACGCCAGAAGGGGATGAGGCGGTGTTCGGCTATGTCGTCGCAGAAGAGCAGATGCCGGAGGTGATGCGCCGTCGCTTTGGTCTTTCGACACCCTTGCCGAAAGATGCGGTTGTTTTCATCGCGCCCGACCGCGAGGCGGCAAGCGACGAGCCGAAAATGTATCGCGAGACATTCGGCCTCACGCCTGCGGAAGCGCGCCTCGCCGCCAGCCTGAAGGATGGTTTGTCGCTGAAAGAGGCGGCTGAAAAACTGGGCCTCTCCGTCAATACAGTGCGTAATCAGGTCAAAAGCATTTTTGAGAAGCTCGGCGTCAATCGGCAGAGCGATCTGATCCGTCATTTGACGGAGCTTTCACGCCTCGCCTCCTATATTCAAGTGCCATCTCCGCCACCGGTCTCTCCACGCATATTGCCTTCTGTGCCGCGGAGCTTCATTGACATGCCGAAGGGGCGGCGGATCGCTTATCGCGAGTATGGCGACAGGAACGGGCAGCCGACACTGATGCTGCGCAGCTCGCTCGCAAGTTCGCTGATCCGTCCGCAGGAACTGGAGGCGGTCAAGAAATACGGCATTCGGCTTGTCGTGGTTGAGAGGCCCGGATGCGGGCAATCCACGCCTGACCCCGATATGACCTATGCGAGTTTCGCCTGTGACATGGAAAGGCTAATGGATGCGCTGAACCTGAAGCGCGTTACGCTTACCGCGAACTCATCCAGTGTCCCGCTCGCGCTTTCGACGGCGTTGCGCCTTGGAGACCGCATCAAACGTATCGCGCTGACGACAGCACGTTTCGAGCCACCAATGCCGCGCAAGGGGCGGCCCGGCATGGTGAATTACTTCTTCAGCAATCTGCGCCGTCATCCATGGCTGCTTGATTCCACGCTTGCGATCTTGCGGGCAAAAATGTCCCGTCCGTTCATGCGGTCGCTTGTCTTTCACTTCTTCGAAAAGTCACCGGCGGATTTTGCCGTTCTGGAGCGGGACGCGGCGCTTGTGGAATATCTCATCGACGAGACGATGGATGCGATCGGCTGGAGTGTGGAAGGGCTTGTCCATGAATCGCAGCTTATGCTGCGGGAGACGCCGGCGGATTTCTCGGGCGTTTCTGTTCCCGTGAGCCTGTGGCATGGCGAGGCGGATGGCATCATTCCGCTTGCAGAAATGCGCGATCAGCTTCTCCGAACGAAGCTCAGGGTTAATGAAGTTCGCACCTTCCCCGGCCTTGGGCACCTCTTCATGACGCATGTGCGCGATGAGTTTTTCGAGGCGCTGCTTGATTAATCATCGGTGATCCCGTTCTTTCTGACGGGCTTGGTCCATTTGCACTATTCTGTGCTTTCACGCGCGCCGCTACGACTCTCTGATGATCCGGACATGGGGTGCCGGATACGAATTCAGAGGGCTGATCATGAAAATCAAATCCGCAGGTGTGGCGGTCGCGGCTGCGTTTCTTCTCGCCGGTTGCCAGACAACGGGCATGGATACCTCCGCGCTTATGAACGCCGCTGCTCAGGCCGCCGTGTCGAGCGCCGTTTCGGGTGGTACGCAAAGCGCTGGCCTGCCTGTTGCGGGGGCACCTTCTGCCTATGCGAATGATCCCGTTGCCATTGCTTATGCGCAGCAGCAGGCCGCGCGGCAGGGCATCAATCTGACACCCGAACAGGCAGCGCTTGCGCTCCAGATGGCGGAGCAGCAGCAGGCAGGCGGTACGGGTGCCAATGCTAATGTCATGGCTGAAGCCGCGGCGCGGCAGGCGGCAGCCGCCGGTTTTGCACAACAGGCCGCCGCTGCAGGCATTCCGCTTGGCGCTGCCATCATGGGGCAAGGCGTCGCCGCCGCCGCGACGGCCCCCGCACCGGGCGTGACGAATGCAGTTGCGACAAGCGCGAGCATTCCCGATGGGCAGAAGAGCTGCGAGCAGCTTGCCGCCGAGATTGCCCAACAGCAGCAAATCATCACGCAGGCGAACAGCTCTGCCACCAATGCACAGGTTCTGAATGCGGGTGTCGGTA
>JBAYOU010000362.1:0-2838 GCA_041678065.1 Parvibaculum sp.
ACAGGCCGCGCCAGCGTCATCTGCGGCGCGCTAATAGCCTGCACCCGGCGCTCACGCCGGACATTTTCCAGCATGATGGTTTCAAACTCTGATTTCGGCACTGTGAACACTTTCATAACCCCAAAGCAAACCGCCCCCTCTGGTTCGCTGAAGAAGTTCTATCAACCACCCGGCAAAGCCTCAAATAACAGATTTTTACGGAATGTTACTAAAACAAACCAAGCATAAGACATTGATATAAAAAGGAAAAATCCACCCCCGCGCCATGGGCTGTCAGGGATGAATTTCCGAAAAAATGTCCCGCCGGAGCCCCCGCTCCGACGGGACTTCCCCTCGAAACGATCCCGTCAGTTCGCCTGACGACGAAGGAATGTCGGGATTTCGAGCTGTTCTTCCTCATGCGAAGGCTGAACCAACCTGCTCTCGGTCGAAGGAGAGAGGCTTTCTGGCGCACGCTCCACCGGTGCCGGACGCGCAGCACGCTGCGCAACGGTCGGCTCGCGGCGCTGCTGCGGCGTGGCCTCAACTTCTTCCGTTTCCTTGCGGCGGCCACCGGTCAGGCGCTCGAAGAAGCCCGGGCCCTTCTTTGGTGCACGCGATGTCTGTACCGGCTGAGCCTTATGACCAAGGAAGGACGGTAGCCCCTCATTCTTGCCCGTCTGCACCCGGTCGAGATCACCTGGAATGAAGGGACGCGCCGGCGCCTTCGGCTCGGCATTCACCGCATAGGGTGCAATGACGGGCATTTCGGGCTCGGTGTGCGCGGGTTGACGAGATTCGGGCTTATGGATGATGACTTCCGCCTCGAACTCACGCGGATCAAACATGCCCGAGACCGGCGCCGCCTTTTCCGGTTCGATGCCAAGTTCAGCCTGTGCCTTCACCGGCGCAAGTCGCTCCTCGATCTCCGAAACCTGCGTCTGGACAGGATTCGTGGCGCGTGCCTGTGCGGGCGCAGTTACCGGGCGAAGCGGGGCACGGTCCTGTGCCACGGCGCGGGTCTGAGCAGGTGCTTCCTGCTGCACAAGCTGGCCTTCCGCAACCTCAATGCCCGTAGCGACGACCGAAACGCGCATCCGGCCATCAAGCGAAGTGTCGAAAGTCGAGCCGACAATGATGTTCGCATCCGGGTCCACTTCCGAACGGATACGGTTCGCCGCCTCATCCACTTCATAAAGAGTGAGGTCCATGCCACCGGTAATGTTGATGAGCACACCCTTGGCACCCTTCATCGACACTTCATCAAGCAGCGGGTTGGAAATGGCCGCTTCGGCCGCCTCAATCGCGCGATTTTCGCCCGTCGCCTCTCCCGTGCCCATCATGGCCTTGCCCATCTCGTTCATCACGGTGCGAACGTCCGCAAAGTCGAGATTGATGAGGCCAGGCTTCATCATCAGATCGGTGATGCCTGCAACGCCCGAATGCAGCACCTGGTCCGCCATGCCGAAAGCATCAGCGAAGGTGGTGTTCTCATTCGCGATCCGGAAGAGATTCTGGTTCGGAATGATAATCAGCGTATCGACATATTGCTGAAGGTCACGAATGCCCTCTTCCGCAAGACGCATGCGGCGTGTGCCTTCAAACTGGAAGGGTTTGGTCACCACGCCAACCGTCAGAATGCCATGCTCACGCGCCGCCCGCGCAATGACGGGGGCAGCACCCGTGCCCGTGCCGCCACCCATGCCAGCGGTGATGAACACCATATGGGCACCGTGCAGGTGCTCCACGATCTCATCAAGAGCTTCCTCAGCCGCTGCGCAACCCACTTCGGGGCGGGAGCCCGCACCCAGCCCCTCGGTGATGGAAGCGCCAAGCTGGATACGGCGTTCGGCGGAGGACAACTCCAGTGCCTGCGCGTCGGTGTTCGCGACCACGAACTCCACACCTTCAAGACCTGACTCGATCATGTTGTTGACAGCGTTACCGCCCGCGCCGCCAACGCCGAAAACAGTGATACGGGGCTTGAGTTCCTGCGTGTGCGGGACCGAAAGTTTGATGCTCATGACTGCCTCCTGGAAGCGAATTTGAATGGGGGGATCGGGATTGCCGCACATCTTCGTCGTGGCGGCGGTTCTTCACCCCTGGTGCCGGGCGGTGCCGCAAGCCGCCCGAGTGAGCGTTCCGTGAAACTGCATCCCTGTTTTTCGCGCTGCATCAGAAGTTCTCCTTCAGCCAGCGCCCGAACCGGCGGATATGCCCGCGCGGTGCAGCCGATGCGGCATCATCATCAACGCCTGCCGTTTCAAGAGGGGATATCTGCGAATAGATGAGAAGCCCGGCACAGGTCGAGAAGGCGGGACCACCCGTCGCTTCCGCCAGACCACTGACGCGCAGCGGTTGTCCGACACGCACTTGCTTGTCGAGCATCCTGCCTGCAAGTTCGCGCGCGCCATTGAGCTGCGCCGCCCCACCCGTCAGCACCACACGTCGCCCCGCGAGCCGCCCATATCCGCTCGCTTCCATCCTGTCGCGCACAATCTCGAACGTTTCCTCCAGCCGTGGCTGAATAATGCCGGTCAGCATCGACCTTGGAATATGGTTGGCCGAATCAGTGTCATTCTCACCCACCTGCGGCACGTCGATCATTTCCCTCTCATCCGACGGGCTCGCAAGCGCGCTCCCGTACAGCGTCTTCATCCGCTCTGCATGAGCGAGCGGCGTGGAAAGCCCCCGGGCAATATCATTGGTAATATGATTCCCGCCAATTGGCACGGAATCGCAGTAAACCATCGCACCTTCGAAGAAGATCGAGAGCGAGGTGGTGCCGCCTCCCATGTCGATCATCGCCACGCCGAGATCCATCTCGTCTTCAACGAGGCACGCAAGGCCGCTTGCATA
>JBAYOU010000363.1:0-2833 GCA_041678065.1 Parvibaculum sp.
CGGGGGGTAAGGCGTGCCGAATTTCCCCTCGTACCAGAGATGCACACGCGCCTGATTGCGCAACTCTACGTCGCCGCCGAGATCGGCGAAGGCTTTGGCGACCCGCTGAATAGCGGCGTCCTCCGCCTCAAAGCTCGTATCCTCATCGAAATAGAAGAGGTCGTAATCCTTGATGCCATAGGAAGGCGGCCGCCCCGTCAGCGCGTTCCACACTGTCTGGAACAGGGAGCCGGAGACAAGCCACGCATCGCGCAGCCCGAGTGACGGCAGTCGTTCCAGTATGCGGCGGTTCGCTTCATTCGTCAGGGCAAGCGCGACGAAGCACTCGTCATCCATTCCCGGCCTGTGCCGCTATCGCTTCAAAAAGTCCAATGGTCTCATCTTCGCGGTAGCTCACTTCATCATTGGTCTGACCATAGGAGCTGTTCGCCGAGGTCTTCACAATGACAAGATCATTTGCCGGATCGACATAGACGAACTGGTTATAGATCCCAACCGCCGCATAAGGCCCGTCAACGCTGCGTGGCAACCACCAGAGATAGCCATAGCCCCAGGTGATATCTGTACCCGGCTTCTCGCCCGGCAGCAGCCGTTCCGCATCCGGCGTATGCGAGGCCTTGACCCAGTCTGCGGGCACGATCTGCTCGCCATTCCACTTGCCGTCATTGAGATAAAGCAGGCCGAAGCGCGCATAGTCTCGCGCGGTGACATTGACGCCGCCCGCAGCAAGCTCTTCGCCTGTATCATCCAGCACCCAATAGCCATCATGCTTCGCGCCGATCTTCGACCAGATTTTCTGTTCGAGATATTCGCTGGGCGTAACGCCGGTCGCCTTGCGCAGCACAAGTCCCAGCACCTGTGCATCCATACTGTTGTAGTAGTTCACGGTGCCAGGCTCGTGCTCGCGGCGCAGCGTTTTGGCGAAATCCACCATCGAACTGCCAAGCGCGAGCGCCTGCCCGAAGCGGGCGATGTCGGATTCGGGATCGCTGTAATCCTCGTTCCACGCAACGCCGGACGACATTTCGAGTGCATCTTTCACGCTCACACCTTCATAGGCGGTGCCGACCAGTTCCGGCGCGTATCTCTCCAGCGGATCGGTGATGCTTTCGATCTTCCCCTCCTCAATCGCAATTCCAACGAGAGCGGAGATGAAGGATTTTCCGACAGACCATGAGATCCAGCGCGTGGCGGCGTCATTGCCGCGCCAGTAGTTTTCATAAAGAAGCGCGCCACCCTTCACCACGATGAGACCTGTCGTGTCCGTCTCTTCTGCTTCAACTCCTCGCTTCCGAAACGTTCCGCTCCCGAAAAAGGAAGCCTGCGCCTTTTATCGCGCGTCATGCACAGCGCCGCAAGGTCACGCCCAGCATTGTCGCACGGGTGGAGCCAAAGTGAGTCGGCCGGACCTTACCCTCCATGGTATGAAGATGGATTGACGCTCCGCAGGGAACACCTTGCGACGCACCGGCATCGCCCGCCCGCACCCCGCGCAATGCTTCCATACATGAGTTGTAAGTCGAAGTGTCGGTGGGCACCGCCAGGCGGCGAGAAATTACGTTGCTGGGCTACGCAAGTCATCATGCCGTCTTGATTTGAAAAGGATTCCGGCCCTGGGTCTTTCTTCTCGGTGTTCTCGCCGCACCGCACACGTAGACTGGGGCAGATGCAATATTCCCAGACCCACCATTAAAGAAAATCCGTCCACGCATGATTTAGCGCTGGACCGGGCGAGCGGATGAATTCACCATGATTTGGGGAAGATGAGTCTTAGGGGAAGATTTGGATCGTTTTCTGTCAATTGCCGAAAGGGCTGATGATGTTCCGAGCAACGAAGCTCGGTCCGCTCAGAACTATTTGTCCTGCGCCAAGGACATTGAATTCAGGCGAGGCAGAGAAAGAGGCAGTGTCATGAAGTTCAAGTACAACTCGAAAACGCATGTGATAGAGAGTGACGATTCGGAAGTCTTGGTTACATGGCTGCCAATTGGTCCGGAGCCTTTCATGCAATTTATTTTGTCGACAGGCGACAAGAGGGTCGGGTTTAGAACCGATTTCGTGGAGACGCGTAACCTTCCGACGTCGTTTGATGGCAAGCAACGGATTTTGCGGATTATTGATCTCGGCTGCGACATCCTGCGTTGGGACAATAAAGTTGGTCGAGCAATTTCATTGGTAAACACGCTGAAGTTCGCTAATGAGGCCGAGCAGAGGCAAGTCCTCACGATTATCATGAATGCTTTGGCGGCCTTCGGAAGCGACGCTTCGGCCTGCCCCGCGCAAACGGAATATTCGGACGAATTGAAAAACAGAATAGCGCGCGGAGAACTCATACAGAAAGCATCTCAATGATACTTGAAGATGCAATTGATGAAGTGTTGGCTGCCGCAAGCGGCAATCCGCTTCCTGTGTCACGATTCCATGCAATCATAAGTGACCTGAGCGTAGCGGCACCTGGCGGTGGTACGACAACTATACTGTGGTCCGGAATGTATGGAGATATCCATTCCGGCGACGCGACGCTAAGGTTAGCGAGCGCAAATCCAGACACCTATCGAATTATCCAGCAGAAAGGAAGCGCGTCGTGTCGCGGGTCTCGCCTGCCCAATCATAAGTCTCGGGCAGGTCGATGGGTGTGCCTTCCGGCAGTTCCGATACAGGGCCGGAGCGGCGAAAGGCGCGCACGGGGAAATAGTCATCCATCGCGCGAAAGCGTTCCACCTGCTCCTCGCCGGAGAACATGCTGGCGACGAAGCGGACGCGGTTGATCTCCTGCCACTTCGCGATGCCGATGATTGTAGTGGCAACCAGAATGACGGCGATCACCGCGAGC
>JBAYOU010000364.1:0-2827 GCA_041678065.1 Parvibaculum sp.
ATCCGGAATTGCTGGAAGTTTACGCTGAAGATATCGCCCGGATTGATATCAAGACCCCGGCGCTTGACAGATTACGCAATGAAATCATAGATATAGCGGCCCTTCATGCGCCTCTTGAAAGGGCGGCGTTGAAGAACCACTTGGTGAGCAGGGATTTGGTGGATATAGCACGGCGGCTGGAGGCCAATTCAGCCTTTCTGAGCCTTCGCTTTGTATCGCCAGAGGCACCGGCTGACGAAGCGGAAGCCGGGTTCCTTCACGCGCTTTCGCGACATCAGCGGGCAATCGGGTTGCAGGCAGAGTTGAAGGCCGCCGAGCGGGCGCTCGCGGAAGAAATGACAGAAGAGAATTTTGCCCGGCTTCAAGCCATTCATGCGCAGCTTGAGCGCGCAGAAGCGGTGGACGGGCTTTAAGCAGAAGCAGGATCGAACTTTTACGGGGATCGGCCAGAAGCGGGATTAAAGGGCAGAGTGGTTTCGGCAAGGCGGGTTCAGGCCCGCTCAAGGGAGGAGCCGAAACCAAGGGCAGCAAGCGCAAAGTGAAGCGGGTAGCGGGCCATCCGGCTTGAACGGATGCCTGTGCTGCCTTTACGGCATTTGCAACGTCCTGCGGCATGATAACCGCATCCTCTGGTCCTTTTTCTCGAGTGACCTATCTGAAGAGAGAAACGGGGCTACCGGCTTTGGCTCGTTTGAGCGCCGGAATGCCCTCGATATGTCGGAGAAAGTGTGAATGGCGAGCAAGACGGCGGAACAGGAAGCTCCGGAAGCGACCACCGAAGTGTCGCAGGACAGTCCGCTCCTCGATATGTCGGATGCGGCGGTCAAGAAGATGATCAAGGCCGCCAAGGCGCGTGGCTTTGTCACCTATGACGAGTTGAACAAGGTTCTGCCTTCCGAGGAGTTCTCGTCCGAACAGATCGAGGACACTCTGTCGATGCTCTCGGAAATGGGCATCAACGTCGTCGAGAATGACGAAGCCGACGATGCGCAGGACGGCGCCGAAGGCGGCGAGGATGAGGAAGAGGAGGAGACGACCGGCAAGGCCGTTGCCACCACAACGACCACCTCCACCGCGCTCGACCGCACCGACGATCCGGTCCGCATGTATCTTCGCGAGATGGGCTCGGTTGAGCTTTTGTCGCGCGAAGGCGAAATCGCCATTGCCAAGCGCATCGAGGCTGGCCGCGAGACGATGATTGCCGGGCTTTGTGAAAGTCCGCTGACCTTTCAGGCCATCATCATCTGGCGCGACGAGTTGAACGAAGGAAAAATTCTCCTTCGCGACATCATCGACCTCGACGCAACCTATGCAGGCCCCGACGCCAAGAAGATCGACCACAGCCAGGCCGCCCTTGCGGGCGAGGCGCCGCCGCGCGTCGAGCCGGAGGAAGAAGAGGTCGATGAGGATGGCGAGGACGAGAACAATATGTCGCTCGCCGCGATGGAAGCCGAACTCAAGCCGAAGGTGCTGGAGACATTCGACACCATTGCCGCCGACTACAAGAAGCTCCGCAAGCTGCAAGACCAGAAGGTCGAACTGGCGCTGAAGGCGGAGGAACTCCCCGCCGCGCAGGAAAAGAAATATCAGAAGCTCACTTCTGACCTCATTGAAGAAGTGAAGAGCCTTTCGCTCAACAACAACCGTATTGAGAGCCTTGTTGAACAGCTTTACGCGATCAACAAGCGCCTTATGGGGCTGGAAGGCCGACTGCTCCGTCTGGCTGAAAGCCACGGCGTGCCGCGCGAGGAATTCCTCAAGCAGTATTTCGGCAATGAACTCGATCCGAACTGGCTGCGTCGCGTAAGCCGCCTCAAGGGCAAAGGCTGGACGGATTTCTGCAAGGATGAGCGCGATCAGGTGAAGGAACTGCGTCAGGAAATCCAGACGCTGGCTTCCGAAACCGGTCTCGATATTTCCGAATATCGCCGTATCGTTGCGACGGTGCAGAAGGGTGAGCGCGAGGCGCGCATCGCGAAGAAGGAAATGGTGGAGGCGAACCTTCGTCTCGTTATTTCCATCGCGAAGAAATACACCAATCGCGGGCTGCAATTTCTTGATCTCATTCAGGAAGGCAATATCGGCCTGATGAAGGCGGTGGATAAGTTCGAATATCGCCGCGGTTACAAGTTCTCCACCTATGCGACATGGTGGATCCGTCAGGCGATCACGCGTTCGATTGCCGACCAGGCGCGCACCATCCGTATTCCGGTGCATATGATCGAGACGATCAACAAGCTGGTGCGTACCTCGCGCCAGATGCTGCATGAAATCGGCCGGGAGCCGACACCGGAAGAGCTTGCCGAAAAGCTCGCCATGCCGCTCGAAAAGGTGCGCAAGGTTCTGAAGATTGCGAAGGAACCGATATCCCTGGAAACGCCGATTGGCGACGAGGAAGACAGCCATCTCGGTGACTTCATCGAGGACAAGAATGCGATCCTGCCGATTGATGCGGCGATCCAGTCGAACCTGCGCGAGACGACAACGCGTGTTCTCGCATCGCTCACGCCGCGCGAAGAACGCGTGCTCCGCATGCGCTTCGGCATTGGCATGAACACCGACCACACGCTGGAAGAAGTAGGGCAGCAATTTTCGGTTACGCGCGAACGTATCCGCCAGATCGAGGCGAAGGCGCTGCGCAAGCTGAAACATCCGAGCCGGAGCCGCAAGCTGCGCTCCTTCCTCGATAACTGATTTCAGTAGTTGCTGCTGTGAAACAGAAAAGCCCGGATCACCTGATCCGGGCTTTTTCATTGTGCTTCACTATCCCGCGAAGCGTCATCTACTTCTTCTTCGCTTCGGCCTTCGCGGCTGCCTTTGCTTCGGC
>JBAYOU010000365.1:0-2827 GCA_041678065.1 Parvibaculum sp.
ACGCGGTTGACGCCGAGCGAGAAGCTTCGAGATGCCGGCATTGCCTATATTCTTCAGGATAATTCCGTCTTTCCCGATATGACGGTTGAGGAAAACCTGCTGATGGGCGGCTATCTCCTCGCCGACAGCGCGAAAGCGCATGAAGCGGCTGAGCGGGTTTTCGCGCGCTATGACAGGCTTGCAAAGCGGCGCGGGGAGCGCGCGCGGGTTCTGTCGGGCGGAGAGCGGAGGCTTCTCGAAATCAGCCGTGCGCTCATCATGGACCCGAAAGTGCTGCTGGTGGATGAGCCGTCTATCGGTCTTGAGCCACGCATGATCGACATGGTGTTCGAGATTCTGGCCGATCTGAAAAGCGCGCAAGGAAAGACCATCATCATGGTCGAGCAGAATGCGAAGCGCGGGCTCGATTTCGCTGATATCGGCTATGTGCTGGTGGCGGGCCGGGTGGCGCTGGCGGGTGAGGGGCGCGCGATGCTCGACAATCCGGATGTAGGACGCCTCTTTCTCGGTGGCTGAGCCTCTCTCGAAATGGCGGAAAACCGCCACTGAAGCTGAACGCCAGATGAACGGGGATGACATTAACCGTTCAGCCCCGCTGGCTCATGTTTTGTCCCAAGGGTACATATCGAACTGAAATCGAGAGGTCAGCACCATGTGGAAGATTGTTGCTTCTGCCGGTCTCGCCACGGCCCTTGGCTTTGCCATGTTGCCCGCATCAGCCTCTGCAATGCCTGCGAAGCCCGCTGTCAGCCTGCAGGGCTCGGGGCTTGTCACGGAAGTGCATGGGCGCCACCACCATCACCAAAGGCACCCTCATCACGGCAAGCGGTATTACCGTCCGCCACCGCCGCCGGCTGTGTATCACCATCATCAGGTGAGGCCGTGGAATTACTGGCGGCCTTATGTGATGCGGCGGCATTACCATTCTTTCGGTCCGCCGGTTTATTACAAAGCCCATCCGCATTATGGCCCCTATTACAGGGTGCGCGCGTATGACCGTTCGGATGTGGCGCTCTGGCTCGGCATCAGCGCGATTACCGGCGCCATTCTCTTCTCGCAATATTGATTGAGGGGAGCCAAGGGGAGGGCCCCGCTATGGCGGGGCCCGCTTTTTGTCAGGGCCGCATGGTTGTCATATAGGGGCCGAGATTGATGCTGCGGCGCGGCTCTATCCAGTCGAGCCAGTCGCAGAGCTTTTCCCGTGTTTCGCGCGGATCGATCAGTTCGTGTACGGAGAAGCCCTCCGCGCGCGGGAAGGGAGATTGGCCTGCGGCAAGCTTTGCCTCCAGCTCGGCCCGCAGGGCTTCCGGGTCTTCCGCTTCTGCAAGCTGGCGGGCGAATGCCACCGCGACGCCGCCTTCCACGGGGAGCGCACCTGTGGCGGCGCTCGGCCATGAGAGGACATATCCTTCCGGCCCGAAATGCGCCGCGCCCGCGACGCCAAACACCTTATGCACAATCACGCTTGCCCAAGGAACGCGGCTCTGCATGACGGCAGCAATGGCGGCTGTGCCGTGGCGGATCGTTGCTGCTTTTTCAGATGCCGAACCGATCATGAAGCCGGGCTCATCCACGAAGGAGAGGATGGGCAGGTGGAATGTGTTGCACATATCGACAAAGCGGCGAAGCTT
The DNA here is from genome assembly GCA_041678065.1 of Parvibaculum sp. Lineage (GTDB taxonomy): Bacteria > Pseudomonadota > Alphaproteobacteria > Parvibaculales > Parvibaculaceae > Parvibaculum. The sequence continues at coordinate 1,632 of JBAYOU010000365.1, forward strand.
CTGCGCGGCTTGTGCGGTCATTGCGCCTGCATAGAAGTGGCAGTCATTTGCGATCACGCCGACGCTCGAGCCATTGAGCCGCGCAAGTCCGGTGATGAGCGATGGGCCGAAGCGCTTTGTCATTTCGAAAAAGCTGTCCCTGTCCACCACCGCTTTCACGATCTTGCGCATGTTGAAGGGTTTGCGCGCGTCCCTCGGTACGATGGAGAGAAGCGCTTCTTCCGCGCGGTCCCGTGGATCATCCGTCTCGATGCGAGGCGGCAATTGCCAGACATTGTCGGGCATATAGGAAAGAAAGCGCATGACCTGGCTCAGCGCTTCTTCTTCGTTCTCCGCCACATTGTCGATCACGCCGGAACGCGCATGAACATCTGCGCCGCCAAGCTCTTCTTTCGTCAGATGTTCATCGAGCGCGCGGGCGACGATTTTCGGGCCTGCGATCAGCACTTGCGCGTTTGCCGCCATGACGGAGAAATGCGAGGCGACGAGGCGGGCCGCGGGCATGCCGGCAACCGCACCAAGCGCGGCGGTGGCAACCGGCACTTCGCCGAGGGCTTGCGTGATTGAACGAAAGCGCGGCGTCGCAAAGACGGGGTCGCCGAGCGGCCGTGTGTTGCCCTTGCCTGATGAGCCCGCCACACTGCCGCCCGCACCTTCATGGAGGCGGACAAGCGGCACCTTATAGGTGAGGGCGAGTTCTTCGGCGTAAACGCTTTTGCGCAGGCCAGCCGGATTGGGCGAGCCGCCTTTCAAGGTAAAATCTTCCCCGCCCACAGCGATGCGTCGCCCGTTCACCGTGGCAAAGCCAAGCACATAGTTCGCCGGTTCAAAATCGACGAGATTGCCGTTCTCATCGAAATGCGGAACGCCAGCGCCTTCGCCTATTTCGCGGAAGCTGCCTTTGTCGGCAAGCGAAGCGATCCGCTCGCGCACGGTGAGGCGGCCCTTGGCGTGGTGGCGTTTGATCGCTTCCTCGCCGCCCTGCCGCTTCGCCAACTCGCGGCGGCGCCTGATCTCGTCGGTTTCCTTCTTCCAGCTCATGGGTAGGGCTGTCTCCCTTTTTCGAATTTGGCGACTCTAGAGGATAAGGCGGCTTAACCCCAAGACTGTTGACCCTGGGGTGGCGGTGCTATGATGATTTATGAACCGGAACAAGAGACGGATCATATGGCAGGCGGAAAGTCAGGCATATCTGC
>JBAYOU010000366.1:0-2825 GCA_041678065.1 Parvibaculum sp.
ACGGCCCTGCATCTGGCCGCCAATGCAGCGAAGCGCGGCAGCGGCAAGCACACCTTCCGGCGCGCCGCCTGTCCCCATATAGATGTCCACACCCGTTGACGGATCCGTGGTTGCGATCACGCCGGCAATGTCGCCATCGGTGATGAGCGTCACGCGCGCGCCTGTTTCGCGCACGGCGCGGATGAGATCAGCATGGCGCGGCCGGTCGAGAATACAGGCCGTGATTTCAGCAGGCTTCACACCCTTCGCCTTGGCAAGCGCATTGATGTTGTCAGCCGGGCTCGCATCGAGATCGACAATGCCGTCGGCATAGCCGCCGCCAATGGCGATCTTGTCCATATAGGTGTCCGGCGCGTGAAGCAGCGTGCCACCAGCCGCGGCGGCAAGCACGGCCATCGCATTCGGCATGGCCTTCGCGGTCAGCGTGGTGCCCTCCAGCGGATCAAGAGCGATATCAACTTTCGGGCCTTTGCCCGTGCCCACCTGCTCACCGATATAGAGCATCGGCGCTTCGTCGCGCTCGCCCTCGCCGATCACCACCGTGCCGTCAATGTCGATCACGTTGAGTTCGCGGCGCATCGCATCAACCGCGGCCTGGTCGGCGGATTTTTCATCCCCGCGCCCAACCCAAAGCGCCGAGCAGACCGCCGCCCGCTCTGTAACGCGCCCCATTTCCAGCGCCAGCATGCGGTTCAGGCTCGATGTCTTCTCGCTCATTTCTTTCCCCATCGCGTTTCGCTCATCCGGCATCGCCGGTTTGTTCATGGCAGCGGCTTAACGAAGCTCGCCATCTTCAATTCGAATAACAAGCGGCGTTCCCGCTACGTCTTCATGTTGTGAAAGCAATGCCCGTGCCCGAGCCATCGTGCTTTCATCCGTCTCATGCGTGATGAAGACGACCGGCATCCTGCCGCTTTCATCTCCCTTGCCGCCGCGCTGCACGATGCGTTCGATAGAAATCGACGCATCCGCCAGTGCCTTGGTGATGGCAGCCATACTGCCCGCACGATCAACCGCGCGCAGCCGCAGATAGAACGAACTCTTATGCGCATCCATCAGCGGCTTTGCGGGCGGCTTGAGCTGCGCCGCAGGCAGGATGAAGGGCGGCACAATGGTACCGCGCGCAATATCGACCACATCGGAGATGACGGCAGAAGCTGTCGGCCCCTCGCCCGCGCCGCGCCCTTCGAGCACGAGATGGCCGACACGGTCCCCGTCAACCGCCACCGCGTTATAGACACCGGAAACGGCTGCAAGCGGCGTTCCCACCGGCACAAGTGCGGGATGCACGCGCTGCACGATGCCGCCTTCGCCCTTTTCCGCGATGGCGAGCAGCTTCACCCTGAAACCGAACTCCGCCGCAAAGGCGATGTCCGTCGCGCTGATCTTCTCGATACCTTCGATATGCACATTGTCGAAATCGACTTCCGTGCCGAAGGCGAGGCTCGCAAGAATGGCAAGTTTGTGCGCCGCGTCTATTCCACCCACATCGAATGTCGGATCGGCCTCGGCATAACCAAGCGCCTGCGCGTCCTTCAGCACGTCACCAAAATCGCGGCCCGTCGTTTCCATCTCGGTCAGGATGTAGTTACAGGTGCCGTTCAGAATGCCGTGGATACTGCGGATCTCGTTCCCCGCCAGCGCCTCGCGCATTGCCTTGACGATGGGAATTCCGCCCGCAACCGCCGCCTCATAATTAAGCGCAACGCCACTCTGCTCTGCGAGTCGCGCAAGCGCCGTGCCGTGATGGGCGATGAGCGCCTTGTTGGCTGTGGAGACATGCTTGCCGCTCTTCAGTGCTTCCTCGACAAGCCGCCGCGCCACACCTTCCGAGCCGCCAATGAGTTCGATTACGAGATCGATATCATCGGCCCGTGCAAGCGCCAGCGGATCGTCTTCCCAGCGCACGCCGGAAAGATCAATGCCGCGATCCTTTGTCTTGTCGCGCGCAGAAACGGCAACAAGCTCGACAGCGCGGCCAGAGGCAGCAGCGAGATAGCTCCCGCGTGCAGCCAAAATCTTGACCACGCCCGCCCCGACCGTGCCGAGACCGGCGATACCAATGCGAAGAGCCTGTGTCACGTCCGGCTGACCCTCGTTGAACTGGGATGCGGCACGACGCTTGCGGTGATACCCACACGCTCTTCATATTCCGCGATGATCTGGTCGGCATTCTGCATCATGCGCTTCACGTTGCGCGCAGCCTGCCGGATGCGCTGCTCGTTCTCGACAAGACCGATACGTACATGGCCGTCGCCATACTCGCCAAAACCGATGCCCGGCGCGACGGCGACATCTGCCTGTTCGAGCAGCAATGTCGCAAACCCCATTGACCCAAGATGCCGGAACTTCTCCGGTATCGGCGACCAGGCGAACATGCTGGCAGGCGGGCTTGGAATATCCCAACCCGCACGGGCCATGCTGTCCACCAGCACATTGCGGCGATGCTTGTAGATGCCGCGAATTTCTTCGACGCAATCCTGCGGACCGTTCAGCGCCGCCGTCGCCGCCACCTGGATAGGCGTAAAGGCGCCATAGTCGAGATAGGACTTCACGCGACCAAGCGCGTTGATGAGCTTTTCATTGCCCACCGCAAAGCCCATGCGCCAGCCCGGCATGGAATAGGTCTTCGACATGGATGTGAATTCGACGGTTCGCTCCTTCGCGCCCGGCACCTGCAGGATTGAGGGCGGCGGATTGCCATCAAAATAGATTTCTGAATAGGCGAGATCGGAAATCACATAGAGATCATGCTTCGCCGCAAAGGCGATGACCTCACGATAGAAATCGAGATCGGCGACCTGCGCTGTCGGGTTCGACGGAAA
>JBAYOU010000367.1:0-2813 GCA_041678065.1 Parvibaculum sp.
GTGCCGGTCGGCGCGAACTTCTGCCCGTTCTCGCCTGCCGTCAGTTCGTCTTCGTCGTAGAAGGCTTCGTCACGTACCGAGTACCAGCCCGAATATTTGCCGGTGTAAATGTCGCCGACAGCCGCAATCTTCTCCCAGATATGCTGACAGGCGCGCTCATGCCGCGCCTCGGTGGTGCGGATGAAATCATCATTGGAGAGGTTGAGCCGCTCACACATCGCCATGAAGATCGGCGCCATCTCGTCAGCCAGCGCCTGCGCGGTAACGCCCTTCGCCTTGGCGGTCTGCGCCATTTTCTGGCCGTGATCGTCCACCCCCGTCAGGAAGCGCACATCATAGCCATCAAGCCGCTTGTACCGCGCGATGACATCTGTGGTGATGGATTCATAGGCATGGCCGATATGGGGTGGACCATTCGGATAGGAAATTGCTGTCGTGATGTAGAATTTTGGAGCGGTCATTTACTCATCTGCTCGGAAAAGAAGAACGCCGGGCTTCACGCACCGGCGCGCATGGACGCGGCTTCCTCAAGCATCGAAAAAGCATTCAGTATCACGAGTTTGCGGTCTGTATTAAGCGCCTCACCGCGCGCCGTGGACTGAACGACCTTTTCCCATACCTCGACCCAGCGATCAAGGCTGCCACCGGTGGCAAGGCGCGCCATGGCCGTGCCCTCGCCCGGTACGATATCGGGCCAGCTATCAAGTCCGGCACCTGTGCGGACGAGGCGTTGCAGCCAGAGCGTGATCAACTCGACCATCGCCTCATATTGATCATCGCTCCCTTTGCGCCCGGCCTTGTCGGCGAGCGCATGAACGCCCGCAATATCGAGGCGTGGCAAGCTGCTAAGCAGGCGCGCAATCTCCTTGTAGAGATCGAGCCCGCCGCCACCCGCAAGGGAGAGCGCCCGGCCCGCACTGCCCTCCGCGAGCTGCGCAATCTGCAACCGTTCTTCCTCGCTTGGTTCTGCCGCTGCCTTGCGCTTTCCGCGCGCGGGCACGGTGTCCGCCATCGCACCTGCCATCAGCGTGGCAATATCGGCGTCACTCAGCGGCGTCATGCGAAGCATCCGGCAGCGCGAGCGGATGGTGGGGAGAAGACGTCCAGGCTGATGAGAAATGACGAGAAAGAGTCCGTTTGCGGGCGGTTCTTCAAGTGCCTTCAGAAGAGCATTTGCCGCATTGGGATTCATCTCATCCGCACTATCGATAATGACAATGCGCCACGCGCCTCGCTCTGCTGCCGTCAGTCCGAAGAAGTGGCCGATGCGGCGCACCTCATCCACGGTGATGACGGTCTTGAGCTTCTTCGTCTTATCATCCCAAGGGCGGCGCACGGTGAGGAGGTTCGGATGGCTTCCCGCCACCACCTGATGAAAGGCAGGCGAGTTCTCGGGGACGGAAAGATCGCTCGCGCCTGCCGCGCGCGCGGCGTCAGGCGTGCCGTAATGCAGTGCGAAACGCGCCATGCGATAGGCGAGCGTCGCCTTGCCAATGCCCTTCGGCCCCGTCAGCAGCCAGGCATGCTGCATCCGGCCACTCATGAAAGCGTCGAATAGCGCCCGCTCGGCTTCCGCCTGCCCGACGAGATGCGAAACCTCACGCGGATGCGGGAAGTCGCCCAGCCGGTCGCTTTCGGGAATCTCAGTCTCGCTCATGCCTTCTAGGTAGCATGAGGGGTTCCGCGCGTCATGTGGTGTGACGGAAAGGAAGCGCGGTCAGCGCGTTTCCGGTGCGACGCCCTGCCGCTGAGCAACCCGCCCCGCCGGCCGCTCAACCTTAGCTGTGAGGACGTTCACCTGTTCATTCAAGTCGCTTGCGAGCGGGTCGATATGCTCGTCATTCACCACCACCTCGTAATAGAGGTGGTTGCCGGTGGCGAGCCCGGTCATGCCGACATAGCCGATGACCTCGCCCTTCTTCACCCCCACGCCCGGCCGGATACCCGGCGCGAAGCCGGCGAGATGGGCATAATAGGTTTTCACGGTGTCGGAATGGTTCACCGTGATGAGCTTTCCGTAATTCCCGCGCCAGCCCGCCATGCTGATAATGCCGTCTTCGGTTGCATAGACCGGGGTGCCTTTGGGGGCCGCGTAATCAACGCCTTTGTGAAAGCGGCGGTCCTTCAGCACCGGATGGGTGCGCCAGCCGAAGCCAGATGTCATACGCGCTTGGGAGGTGTCGATCGGATCGATGAAATGCAGGCTCCGATTGGGATAGGTGGCAGGAGTCACTTCGGGTTTCATCAGGGGCAGGATGTAGCTTGTTGCTTCAAACGCCTGTTCGGCTTCATTGGCCGAAGAAGACGCAGAGGGCAGAAAAACCAGAGCGACGGTCAGAGCCATCGCGACAACGGGAGAAACAAACGCGCCCATGGCGTCGCGGTGTCGTCGTTTCATCGGCGATCCTTTTTGTCGGGCGCGGCTTCGGTGCCGGTTCTGTCTGCGGGTTCAAAATCAAGCCTGTGTTCTATAGTCGAGAGATCGCATCAAGGTAAATGCTGTTAACTGATATTTTTTGTCACAATCTTGTGGATATGTGGCCCGCCCGTCAGGGTGAGAGCCGTTCCTCCACCGCCCTCCAGATGGCCGAAGCGACCTCATCTTCCGAGGCCTCCGCATGGATCAAGGCACAGCGCTTCGGCTCACTTCTTGCAATATCCTCAAAGGCTTGCCGAAGCTTTCTATGAAATAGGATATCCATGCGCTCATAGCGATCCTCCCCGCTGGTGGCGCGTCTGCCTGCCCGGTTTAGACCAACTTCCGGGTCAATATCGAGGATAAGCGTAAGCACGGGCATATCGTCGCCCACCAC